>JAIWOB010000017.1 GCA_020217065.1 Chloroflexota bacterium
CAATCCCATTCAAGACCTTGAACGGCGCACAGGGCGTCATGCGCTGGCGCTGCTTGTATTGTCTTTGACTTGCGCTCCCCTCAACGCCCTTTTCAAATGGAAAGAGCCGCTTAAACATCGCCGCGCCCTGGGTCTATACGCTTTTATGTACGCTGCCGTTCACGTCATCATCTTTGTTGACTTGGACTTCGGACTGGCATGGAGCAGGCTGCTGGAAGAAATCTTCAATAAGAATTATTTGATAGCGGGAGCAGCCGCCTTTTTTTTACTCGTCCCGCTTGCGATAACCTCCTTCGATGTCTGGAAGACGCGCCTGGGCAAAAACTGGAAGCGGCTGCATCAGACCGTTTATTTCACCGCCCCTCTGGCGGCGCTTCACTACCTGTGGAGCAAAAAAGGCGATATCCTCGCTTTACAGGGGGAAATTCTTCAACCGGCGCTCTATGGGGCGGCGATTCTTCTACTCCTCCTCCTGCGAACGCCCGCCCTGCGAAAGGCTTTTGGCAGAAGCCGCTGACGGCTGCAAACGAGGGCGGATTTTTTACGCGCGCTTTTATTGACGAGTCTTTGCCCTTCATGGTATCATTCGCCCGCTAAAAACCAGCCTCTGGATGGCTGGATTTGTTTCATACACCAAGAGGAGCAGCATATCAGCGCCAACGAATTTCGAGTAAACGAGGGCATCCGCGTCGCGGAGGTCCGGTTGATTGGTCCAGACGGCAGCAATGTGGGCGTCGTGCCAATCCGTCAGGCTTTGCAGATTGCCCGCGACGCCGAGTTGGACCTTGTGGAAGTTTCGCCGGGAGCAAACCCGCCCGTTTGCCGCGTGATGGACTTTGGCAAGTTCATTTACGAAAAGGCGAAGAAAGAACGCGAAGCGAGAAAATCCCAGACGAAAATTGAAGTCAAGGAAATCCGCCTGCGTCCCAAAACCAACGACGCCCACCGCGGCTTTAAGGTGGACGACGCCCGCCGCTGGTTGACGCAAGGACACAAAGTGCGCGTCACTATCAAATTCCGAGGGCGCGAGATGGATTACCCCGAATTGGCGCTTGAAGATTTACGCGAAATCGTTCAGGACTTGGTGGATGTGGCGGTTGTTGAGGTTCCGCCTCAGATGGAAGGGCGCACCATGCTGGTTGTCCTGGCTCCCGCGAAATCCGCAAAGAAGAAGGATAAGGGCGAACAGTCTGAAGCCAGGGATGCAAGCCCCTCCCCTCAGTCCGCGTAAGATTTTTTACGCCGTCTCGATGACCCTTCTTGAAGAACGTTTATCTCCTGCGGATAAGTTCATCCGCAGTTAATTTTGTGAAAGGAGCGAAAACAAATGCCTCGCAAAGCAAAAGCGTCCGGCAAATTCAAGCTGAAGACCCATAAGGCGACTTCTAAACGGTTTCGCCTGACCGGTTCAGGCATTCTGGTGCGGACCAAAGGCGGTAAGAGCCACCTGCGCCGCCGCACGTCGGACCGCACCAAGGCGTTATTCACCGAAATGGTGGCAGTGCAGGGTCGCAAGTTCGTCAAACGCATCAAGCGCCTTGCTCCGAATATGGAGGAATAATTTCTTCCGGTTGTCGAATTCGTTTTAGTTGCGGCTTTCGGGTGTACGCAACTGGCGACGCCAAATAGCGCGCCGACGCCCGTGAGTTTGCAGGAGGTAAAAAATGCGCGTAAAGGGAGGCCCCCAGGGGCATCTGCGTCATAAGAAGGTTTTGAAGTTTACAAAAGGTCAGCGCGGCGCGAAACACCTGCTTTTCAAGCGCGCCAATGAAGCCATGCTGAAAAGCCTGTGGTATGCGACCCGCGACCGCCGCGTCCGCAAACGCGACCTGCGCAAGCTGTGGATTGCCCGCATCAACGCCGCCGCCCGTCTGAACGGAACGACCTACAGCAGGCTGGTGTCGGCGATGAAGAAGGCGAACATCGAGCTCAATCGCAAGATGCTTGCCGACATCGCAGTGCGAAATCCGCAGGCGTTCGCCGCGGTTGTGGCAAAGACTAGATAGAAATTCGGTAGGTCACGCTTCAAGCGTGACCTACAACTTTAACGGGGGTAAAATAAAACCATGAACGCCATTCTAAAAGAACGTATTTTCCCAACTGGGCAGTCCCTGCAAATGGTTAAAGGCGACATCACCCTTGAGGCGGTGGATGCGATTGTCAACGCGGCGAACGAACATTTGCAACACGGCGGCGGCGTGGCTTGGGCGATTGTGCGGCGCGGCGGGGATGTGATTCAAAAGGAAAGCGACCAGTGGATTCGTCAACACGGGACCGTTTCTCACGCGAACCCTGCCTGGACTTCGGGCGGGTCGCTGCCTGCGAAGTACGTGATTCACGCTGTGGGTCCCGTCTGGGGCGACGGCGATGAGGACAAAAAACTTGCAGACGCGGTCGCAGGCTCCCTGCGCGTGGCGGACGAATTGAAATGCGAGTCCATTTCCATGCCAGCCATCTCGACGGGAATTTTCGGCTTCCCCAAAGAACGCGCGGCGGGAATTATCTTCTCCGCCATCGAAAAATACTTTGCCAGCGCGCCGCCTCAAACCTTGAAAACTGTCCGCATTGTGTTGTTCGATGAACCGACCATTAGAGTTTTCCTTGATAAATGGAACATGGCTAACGCTTCCTGATATCCATTTCCGTTTTCATTAACCATGTTCCATCGCCCATGATTACTTCTCCCCACAACCCAAAACTAAAACTCATCCGCGCCTTGCAGGGACGGGCGAAGGAACGCCGCGAGGCAGGAGCCTTTGTGGCGGATGGAGTGCGTTTGGTGGAAGATGCGATAAACGCTGATTGGAAATTTCGTTTTGCGTTATTCGACGAGACTTTGAGCGAAAGAGGAAGGTCGCAAGTCGAAGGTCTAAAGTCGCGCGGCGTGGAGGTTGAAGCAGTCTCCGCCAGCCTGATGAAGTCGTTGAGCGAGACCGAAACCCCGCAAGGGATTCTTGCCGTCCTCGAACTTATCCAATTACCAATCGCTAATTACCCCAACTTCATCCTCATCCCCGACCAAATCCGCGACCCCGGCAACCTCGGCGCTCTCCTGCGGACTGCGGCTGCGGCTGGCGTGCAGGCGGTTTTGCTTCCGCCTGAGACAACGGACGCGTTTGCGCCGAAAGTCGTCCGCGCTGGGATGGGAGCGCATTTTCGGCTGCCGATTCGTTCGATGACTTGGGAGGAGATTGGGCGATTCTGCGAGTCGGCGAGTCTGCGAATCTGTCTGGCGGACATGGACGGGCAATCCTGCTGGGAGACCGATTTGCGTCAGCCTGTCGCTCTGGTCATCGGCGGCGAGGCGGACGGAGCGAGCGAGTCCGCGCGGAAGTTGGCGCATCAGAAAATCGGCATCCCGATGAGCGGGGACATGGAATCCCTGAATGCGGGCGTGGCGGGGTCTGTGTTGATGTTTGAGGTCGTGAGACAACGTTTAAACCTGTAAACGTTCAAACCTGCGTCGAGGCGAAATGAAAATCCGTTCCATCACCTATTTTTGCAATCCCAAATATCCTCTTGACGAAACCGTCTTGCGAAAGGCTGGCGAATTCCTTGCGAACGCCAAGTCCGCCTATGAAGCGGCTGGGTACGAAGTGCAGACCACACGCCTGGCGACGATTCCGTTTCCAAAATTGTTGAATGGCAAAGCGAGTCGGCTTCCGCCACTGGCGGAGAAACTCTCTGGAATGTTGAAGCAAATTGGGCTGGCGTATGCCGCTCTCGGTCCCGCGTTGATTGAGTTCCCCGAAAGTTACGCCGTCATCCCCGACGCCATCGCAGCGGGAGAAAATATCTTCTTCGGCGGGGTCATGGCGGACAAGGCGAACGGCGTTTCGATGAAGGCGGTTAAGGCTTGCGCGGAGATTATTCAGCGGGCGTCCACCATCCAGCCGAACGGCTTTGCTAATTTGAACTTTGCCGCGCTGGCGAATGTCAAAGCCAACGCGCCGTTTTTTCCCGCCGCCTATCACGACGCGGACGCGCCCGCTTTTGCGGTTGCCGTTGAATCAGCCGATTTGGCGATTGAGGCGTTTAATGGACGACGGACGATGGACGACGGACGACGAGCGTTGATTTCAGAGATTACTAAACACGGACAAGCCGTTGCAAAAACCGCCCAATCCCTCATTGCCAATTCCCAATTACCCGTTTTCAAAGGCGTTGACTTTTCCCTCGCCCCCTTCCCCGATGACGCGCATTCGCTTGGCGGCGCAGTCGAAGCGCTGGGCGTGACCAAAGTCGGCTTGCACGGCTCGCTTGCCGCCGCCGCGATTCTTACTGAAGCCGTGGACCGCGCCGATTTTCCGCACACGGGCTTCAGCGGATTCATGCAGCCTGTCCTCGAAGATTCGATATTAGCGAAACGCGCCGCCGAAGGTACGTTGACTGTGAAAGACGCCTTGCTCTACTCTGCGGTCTGCGGCACGGGATTGGACACCGTCCCGTTGGCGGGCGACGTAACCGCCGAGCGCTTGACCCCGCTGCTGCTGGATTTGTCCGCGCTGGCGCTGCGGCTGGACAAACCGCTCACGGCAAGGCTGATGCCCATTCCCGGCAAACAGGCTGGGGATGTCACCGAGTTCGATTTCGGGTTCTTCGCCAACAGCCGAGTCATGGCTTTGGAGTCCGCGCCGCTCAATCTTCCGCTGGGCGGGGATGAGGCTTTTTCGTTGAACGTTAAACGTTAGCCTTTCCAGCCAATATTCGCCCGCGCCGCCTTCGCGCTTCATCCGTTGAGGCGCTGAGACGCCGAGAAAAAACCCGCGCTTCCGTGGCTCAGCGGTGGGTTATTCGTCGCCCGCATCATCATCCAGCCCCAAATCGGGGATGGCGGATTCGATTTCCTCGGGGCTTTGACCCGCCTCCAGCCTGTCCGCCACCTCGTTGAACTCGGACGGTAATTCCTCGCCCATTTCCTTGCCCATTTTTCGCATCATCCGCCCCAGGGCTTTGGGGTCGTTTTCGATTCCCTCCAAGCCTGCGAAATCGTCCGCAGCGGCTTCCATGCGGCTTTCGTCGGACTTGGCAATCCGCACTTTCGTCATGCGGCGGCGGACGTTGGCGCTCTGGCAGCGAACGCACTGCACGGCTTTCTTGCCGTATTCGGCGTAGGTCAGGAAGACCTCGAATCTTTGCTGGCAGTCGTTGCAGATAAAGTCATAGGTTGGCATGAATTAATTTTACTGCGAACCCAGCCGCTTTGGTACAATACTCCCATGACCCCATTCGAACTACAAAAACCCAACCCATTGTTGATTGTCGTCTCCGGTCCCTCAGGCGTCGGCAAAGATTCCGTCGTCCAGCGCATGAAAGAGCGCGGTTTTCCTTTTCATTTCGTCGTCACCGCCACCACGCGCGGCAGGCGCGAAAACG
Source organism: Chloroflexota bacterium (assembly GCA_020217065.1). Lineage (GTDB taxonomy): Bacteria > Chloroflexota > Anaerolineae > Anaerolineales > Villigracilaceae > Villigracilis. The sequence goes on from JAIWOB010000017.1 coordinate 5,377, forward strand.
AGACGCACGGCAAAGATTACTGGTTCGTTTCCAAAGACGAATTTGCGCGCATGATTGAAGAAAACGAACTCATCGAATACGCCATCGTCTACGGCGATTACAAAGGAATTCCCAAATGGGAAGTGCGCGACGCTCTCGCCAGCGGACAGGATGTATTGATGCGCCTCGACGTGCAGGGCGCGGAAACGGTGCGAAAACTGGCGCCCGACGCCTTGCTGATTTTTCTCACCTGCGAAAATGAAGACGAACTGGAACGCCGCCTGCGAGAGCGAAAGACTGAAACTGCGGATTCCCTTTCCCTGCGGATTGCCACCGCCCGCAAGGAATTGCAGCGTATCGAAGCGTTTGATTACGTCGTCGTCAACCATGATTTTCAACTGGACGAAACGGTGGATAAAGTCCGCGCCATCATTACCGCCGAGCATTTGCGGGTGCGCCAGCGCAAGGTGGAATTATGAACGAGATATTTTCAGAGCGTCCACCGCAAGAGGAGCCGGTTCCACAGCCGCAAACGGCGCGCGTCGCCATGCCTTCCCTTACGCCGATAGCGACTTATATGATTCTCGGTTTTACGGCGCTGGTTTACCTGCTGCAACTGGCAAGCGCGGCGCTGCTGGGCGACGACCTGCCGCTGCTGCTCGGCGCCCGCGTCACTGAGTTGATTCTCGAAGGGCAATGGTGGCGGTTTCTCACTCCCGTGTTTCTGCACGGTTCCGCAGCGCATATCTTTTTCAATATGTATGCGTTGCTTTCCATCGGCTCTTTTTTGGAGCGTCATTTGGGGCGCGGCAGATTTCTCCTGCTTTATTTTCTCAGCGCGTTTGCCGGCAACGTCTTTTCCTTTCTGTTGACGGAAGGATATTCGGTGGGCGCTTCGACTGCGGTGTTCGGTCTTATCGCCGCCGAGGCGGTCTTTTTTTATCAAAACCGCAAATTGTTCGGCGCTCAGGCGAAGCAGGCGCTTGGGAATGTTTTGTTTATCGTTATCGTCAATTTGTTTATCGGCTTGTCGCCCGGCATAGATAATTGGGGGCATGTCGGCGGCTTGCTGGGCGGCGCGATGTTTTCCTGGTTTGCGGGTCCGCTTTGGAAGGTGGCGGGGATTTTCCCAAATTTTCATCTGGAAGACCAGCGTGAATTGCGCGAGGTGGTTATGGGCGCCAGCGTGACGATTTTGGTCTTCGGCGCGCTGGCGGCGGCGGGGTTATTCTAAAAATTAAATAAAAAAGCGCGGACGAGGCTTCCGCGCTTTGATTTTCCAACTTGACTTAACTTACGTGCGCCAGCCTCGGGTCGAGGGCGTCGCGCATCCCGTCGCCAATCAGGTTGAAGCACAGCACGGTCAACATAATCATGAAGCCGGGGTAAAACACCAGATGCGGAGCGGTGAAGACCTGGTTGCGTTCCGCGCCGAGCATGGCACCCCATTCCGGCGTGGGCGGCTGCGCGCCAAGTCCGAGGAAAGACAGGGCGGCGGCGGAGAGAATCGCCGAGGCGATGCCGAGAGTCCCCTGCACGATGAGCGGAGTCAGCGCGTTTGGCAGGATGCGGCGGAAGAGGATATGGAAAGGATTGCCGCCAAGCGCGCGCGTGGCGGAGACGAATTCCATCTCGCGCACCGACAGCACCGAGGCGCGCATCACGCGGGCGAAGATGGGAATATCCACAATGCCGATTGCCAACAGCGCGTTGATGAGACCCGGTCCCAGCACAGTGACGATGGCAATGGCAAGCAGGAGGGAGGGAAACGCGAGCAAAACGTCCATGACGCGCATGATTATCGTATCCCACCAGCCGCCGAAATAACCGGCGATTGCGCCCAGCGCGGTTCCAAGCACAATGGCGAAACTGACCGTGGAAATGCCGACAACCAGGCTCAACCGCGCTCCGTATAGCAAGCGGCTGAATTGGTCGCGGACGTTGCCGTCTATTCCCGCCAGATGCTGGGGCTGGTCTTTTGGACAGCCCAGCAGGTGAATGCAAGGCGCTTGCCGCGCTTTCACTGGCTCTTTGCCGATTAACACCTGGTCGTAACCATAAGGAGCCACCCACTGCGCCGTCACGGCGATAAAGGTTAGGATGCCGAGAATGACAAGCCCCGCAATGGCGGAGCGGCGGCGGAACAACCGTCTCCAGGCGGTGCGCCACATGCTCACGGATTCGAGGCTCATGGCTTCGGCGTCGAGTTTCGCAATATTCTTTGTGTCTGCGCTCATGTTCGGATGTCCTTAATCCAGCCGCACGCGGGGGTCGAGGTATGCGTAGGAAATATCCACAACCAGGTTGATGACGACGAAAAAGACCGCGATGACCAGGGTGAACGCCTGCACAATGCCGTAATCGCGGGCGGTGATGGCTTCATAGAGCGTTCGTCCCACTCCCGACAAACCGAAGATGGTTTCGGTCAGCACGGCGCCGCCAAGCAAAGTGCCAAGCGATAAGCCGATGACGGTGACAATCGGCAGGAGGGAGTTGCGAAAGGCGTGCTTCATGATGACGGTGAACCACCTCAATCCTTTGGCGCGCGCGGTGCGGATGTAATCCTGCCCCATCACTTCAAGCATGGCGGAGCGCGACATACGGGCGATAATCGCCATCGGGATGGTTCCCAGGGCGAGGGTGGGAAGAATCAAATGGGTGACTGCGTCCTTCAAAAGTTCCCAATTGCCGGTGATGAGAGCGTTGAAAATATTCATCCGCCCGATAAATTTTAAAATTCCAGAAACTAAACCCGTTTCCGCGACTGTCCATCCCCATACTTGATAAAACGGCGTGTCCGCCACGCCGGGACTGAGACGTCCTGAGGGAGGCAGCCAGAAAGGGGTGTCCTTTAATAAAAGGGAGAAGACGTAAGCCAGCATGAGTCCCAGCCAGAAGACCGGCATCGAAACCCCGATGTTTGCCCAAACCATCGTGCCTACGTCCAGCCATGAGTTATGTTTGACGGCGGAAATAATGCCAAGCGGAATGCCAATAATCATACTGACGAGAAGGGCGGAAATGCTGAGTTCCACGGTGGTGGGAAGGCGTTCCACCAAGAGGCGGGTGACGGGCATTCCCAGACGGAAAGAACTGCCGAAGTCGCCGCGCGCCATCTCGCCGATATAAATGCCGAATTGGATGAGGATGGGCTTATCCAGCCCTTTTTCCTGAATAAAACGAGCGCAGATTTCTTCGGTGGCTTTTTCCCCCAGAATCGCCCGGCAGGGGTCGCCGGGAATGAGCCGCGCCAGGGCAAACGTCACAAGCAAAATTCCGAACAGAACCGGAATGGCTGCAAAAAAACGCCGCACAATATATTGAATCATCATGGCTGTCTGGTCCTTTGTGGAATACGGGATGGCGGAGTCCCCGCCATCCCGTATGGACTACATGACATGCGACAAACGGACGATTATCCGCCGGGTTTCTTCATCAGACCCCAGAGGTAATCGTAGTATTCCCAAAGGTTGCTGTTGCCAACATGGGTCTTCGAGCCGATGTTCAAGCCCATGTTGAAGGTGGCGACTACGTCCTTGGCGTCGAAGTCTGTGCCGTCGTGGAATTTCACGCCCTCTTTGAGCGGGCAGGTCCAGACGGTGAGGTCTTCGTTCGGGTCGCAGGACTTGGCGAGGATGGGTTCGGTGTCGGTGCCGTTCAGGGTGTAGCCGTAGAGGGCTTCCATCACCTGGTCGCAGCCGCGCAGCGATTCGCCGTCCGATTCGTCGGCGCAGAAGAGGCTGATGGGTTCGGCGTTCTGCATCCAGACAAAGGTATCGCGCCCGCCGGGGTCGGAGAAGGCAAACTGCTCGTTGGTGAGCGGGCTGGCTTGCGGGTTGGTTACGTCAGCCCGATAGGCGGCGCCGGAGCCGCCGTGCGCTACAGCGACCATCGGAACGAGTTCGCGGATGGCGTTGTTGGCTTCGACGTAAATCGGTTCGGCTTCTTTGGGGTCGGCAATCTGAGCGCCTTCGACGAGTTTCTCATAGATTTCGGGGAAGGGCTTTCCAAATTGCGGGTTGGCTTGTCCAAAGTGGAAGTCGAGGAAGTTGGTGATGTGGGGGTAATCCGCGCCCCAGCCGAGGAAGTACAAGCCGTCGAGCGAGCCGGAGGTCGAGGCTTCGATGAAAGCGCCGGATTCCATGACGACGATTTCGGCGTCAATATTCAGGTTTTCCTTCAACTGCGCCTGAACGTCCTGCGCCACGTTGGAGACTTGGGGCAGGTAGCCGCGCACTACGTCGCGGTAGTAGAGTTTGGTCTTGAAGCCGTCTGGGAAGCCGGCTTCGGCAAGCAGCGCCTTGGCGGCTTCGGGGTCAAAGTCGTACCAGGGGTCGCCCACGCAGCCGTTGGGGATGGCGCAGGGGGTGAAGTGGCTGGCGACTTCGGAGCCTTTGGGGTAGAAGTTGTCCACAATGCGCTGGCGGTCAATGCCCATCGCAATCGCCTTGCGGACGCGGACATCGTCCCACGGCTTGAAGGTATTGGTCATGCCGATGTAGAAAATGTTGAGCGCGGGGCGGTACACAACTTGCAGGTTGGGGTCGGCTTCGACCACGGCGAAGTCTTCAGGACCGAGGTTGTCAATGCCGTCCACGGTGCCGGATTGGAGTTCAAGCAGGCGCGCAGCCGATTCGGAAGACCA
>JAIWOB010000018.1 GCA_020217065.1 Chloroflexota bacterium
GGAGATTTTAGACGGCGGCAAGTACGGCCATCTCGTCCCTGTCGGCGACGCCCATGCTCTCGCCAATGCCATCGAAGCGTCCCTCAAGGGCGACCAGCGCAAACCGCCCTCCGAATGGCTCGACCAGTTCCAGACTGAGACCGTCGTTCGAAAATATCTCGAATTAATGGGTCTTGGCTGACGCGCCTTTCCCTCACCAATTTTTAGCGGAATTCTACATAAATCTACATTGCGCTTTTTGCGCCGGGCTATATAATTCCCGCGCCTGGTAAGGGTGTTGAAAAACGCCCTTGCTTTGTTTATTGCCTTAAGCGCAGCGTCCTGGCGCTGACTCGGAGCCCCCTCTATTTTTCCGCCGACCTTCGGGGCGGCGTATATAACTGGAAGCAGACCATGTTCATTAAACGTTTTCAACTCGGATTGATTCACGTGGCGGTCGCCATGACCCTTGTCCCCATTAACAGCGCGCTCAACCGCGTCATGATTAAGGAATTGGCGTTATCCGCCGCCCTTGTCGCTATTCTGGCTTCGCTGCCCTACCTCTTCTCTCCCCTTCAAGTCGCCATCGGTTCTTATTCGGACCGTCATCCCATCTTTGGGCTGCGCCGCACGCCCTATATCCTCATCGGATTGGCGCTTTGCGCGGCGGGGTTGGCGGCTTCTCCTTACGCCGCCTTCCTCATGGCGGAGAATCTGCCCCTTGGCGTCCTGGCCGGTTTTTTTGCCTTCGGTCTTTGGGGAATGGGATACAATCTTTCCAGCGTTTCTTATCTCGCCCTGGCTTCGGAACTCTCCGGCGAAAACGGGCGAGGAAAGACCATAGCCGTCATGTGGTTTATGATGATTGTTTCCATTATCGCCACCGCCGTTGGACTCAGCCGTATGCTGGACCCGTATACCCCCGAAGCCTTGATTCGGGCTTTTGGGCTTGTCGCCGCCGCAGCCTTAATTCTTGGGCTGGCGGGCTTGGCGCGTCTTGAGCCGCGTTCCGTTTCCTTTGAGAAAGGCGCCGCGTCGGAAACTTATTCTGTCGGACAAATGACTTCCGCCATCACGAAGAATCCAGTCGCGCGAATCTTCTTCGTTTACCTATTGCTGCTGCTTGCCGCTATTCTTGGACAGGACGTCCTGCTCGAACCCTTCGGCGCGGAAGCCTTTGGGTTGACCGTAACGCAGACGACCCGTATCACTTCCATTTGGGGAGTTTTCGTGCTGGCTGCCATTCTGGTCGCCGGCGCGCTCGAAGGGCGCGTCGCAAAAAAGGCGGTGGCGCAGGCGGGCAACCTGAGCGCGCTGGCGGGCTTTGTCTTTATTGTTCTCAGCGGATTTTACCGCTCGACCAGCGTTTTTTATTTGGGCGTTGTTTTGCTTGGTTTTGGCACCGGACTTTCCACGGTCGCCAATCTTTCCCTGATGTTCGATTTGACCGCTCCGGGCATGGTGGGTTTGTATATCGGCGCTTGGGGATTCTCCAACGCGCTTTCGCGGCTGACGGGGACGCTCCTGGCTGGCGTCCTCCGCGATTTGGTGAACCGGGCAACCGGACAGGCTTTAAGCGGTTATCTGGTCGTATTTTTTATCGAAGCGTTGATGATGCTTGCCGCAGTCTTTATGCTTTCCCGCATTGACGTGAATCTTTTCAGGAAAAACGCCGCACAGCCCGCGTTTGCCGAAAAGGTCGCGCTGGCAGTGGATTAGAGATGACCGAAAAATGGCTTTCGCTCGGCGGCGCGGCGCGGATGTTGGGCGTTCATCCCGGCACCGTTCGTATGTGGTCTGATAAAGGCATCCTCCCCGTTCACAAAACGCAGGGCGGTCACCGTCGTTACAAGTATGAGGAACTTTCCTTGTGGGCGCAGACTCATAACAAATCCGTCGCCATCGAGCCGGAACGAATGATGCAGGAAGTCACGCGGAACGTGCGAATGCAAATTTCGGAAGGCAGGCTGCAAGCGGAGGAATGGTATCAAAAACTCGACGAAGACGCGCGCGTCCAATACCGCATGAGCGCCAGGTCGCTTTTTCACGGCTTGACGACCTATGTGGCGACCAACGGCGCGGACGCCGAGAACGAAGCCTACGCCATCGGCTACGAATACGCTTCGCGCGCCCATCGTTACAGCCTGAGTTACGTGGACGCCGTGCGCGCCTTCCTTTTTTTTCGAAACGCGCTCATCGCTTCGGTCATTGGCGTATACCGCGAAGCCCGCGTCCCCTCGCGCGAATCCGCCGAAACCATCGGCAAGATGTACGCTTTTACCGACCAAATCCTCGTCAGCCTCCTGCAAACCTTTCAGACCTTAAATTCCATCCGCTGAATTCCTTCCCGCTTGCGCCTTGATATTGTTGTGGTTATACTTGCGCGCATGTCCACCCCAGCCCAAATAGGACGTTATCGCATCGAATCTGAGTTGGGACGCGGCGGCATGGCTGTCGTCTACCTCGCTTACGACCCCAGGTTTAACCGCAAAGTAGCCGTTAAAATTCTTCCGCCGGGCATGTTGCGCGACGCGCGGGCGCGAGCGCGTTTCGAGCGCGAAATCAAAACCGCCGCCGGGCTGGAACATCCCGCCATTACGCCGGTCTATGACGCGGGAGAGGAGAACGGTTCGCCTTATTTGGTCATGCGCCTGATGAGCGGCGGCTCTCTTGCCGCCAGACTTTCACAAGGGAGAATCCCGCTCGAAGAGACCGCGCAAATTATCTCGAAAATCGCCCAGGGGCTTGCTTACGCCCACCAGAGGGGAGTCGTGCATCGCGACTTGAAACCCCAAAATATCCTTTTTGATGAAAACGGAAACCCCTTCATTGCGGACTTTGGCGTCGCCCGCGTCCTTGAGTGGACGGGCAGCCTGGCGGCGACGATGGCGGGAACTCCCGCCTACATGAGTCCGGAACAGGCGCAGGGCGGCGAGGTTGACCGCCGCAGCGACATCTACAGCCTCGGCGTTATCTTATATGAGATGTTGAGCGGGAGTCTCCCTTACCGCGACGCGCTTATGAAAGCGTTTACCAAGCCGCTGCCGGATATTTCGAATCTGAACCCCGCCCTGCCGCCGCAAGTGGATAGGGTCGTCCGGCGCGCTACGGCAAGGGAAAAGTCCGCCCGTTACGCCGACGCTTTGGAACTGGCAAAGGAATTGCAAGCGGCCGCCTTTGGCGCCGCCGACAAGTTTGTAGATGTCGCTCCGATTGTTGAAAAAACCGCTTCCTCCTCCCGTTTTGGCGCAGGCGCGCTTCTTGCGCTCCTCATTGTTGGAGTTCTCGCCGTGGGCGCGTTTCTCCTTCGAAACCAGTTGTTCGTCTCTCGACAACCCGCGGCGACCGCGTTGCCCGTTTCCGCCGCGTCGGCGCAGCCTCCGCTCGAAAGCCCGACGCCGCTCCCGACCGCGACGGTCTTTGCGCCAACCGCTGAACCGTCTCCTTTGCCCCTCGCGCCCGCCTGCGACAGCGAACTTTCCATCCCCACCCCATCGGTGCGGGAGACAAATAAAATCTGCGTTGAGAAAAAACCGTACACCGCAGTTTCCATTCCGCAAGGCGCGTCTTTCGAATCCCTGTCTCCCGCCATGTCCTGCATCGAAGAAACGACAAGCAATGGGCGCGCTATCATTTCCTGCACCGGACAGCAGCTCTATTCCTACCAATTAAAGGTTTGTTCTCCGCTTCCCGTTCTCGAATCAGCCTCGGACAAGTGCGGCGCAGACCTTGTCTACGACCCTGGCGGTCAATGCTGCCGTTCCGCTCCCGCCGCCGGCGACGGCTGCGTCGTTTTCAAGGTGGACCTGCGCGCCTGCCGCTAAGTTTTTCCCATACGGGGGTGATACAATACCGGCATGGGCGTTCTTTATCTTGTCGCCACTCCAATCGGGAATCTTGAAGATATTTCGTTTCGCGCCCTGCGGATTCTGCGCGAAGCGGTTTTGATTGCCGCCGAAGACACCCGCCGCACGCGGGCGCTCCTCGAACATTTCGATATTCGCGCGCCGCTCACCAGTTATTTCGAACACAATAAACTTCAAAAGATTGACCGCATCCTCGAAGCCCTTGCGGAAGGCGATGTGGCTTTGGTCTCCGACGCGGGAACGCCCCTCCTCAACGACCCCGGCTATGAATTGGCGCAAGCCGCTCTTGCGGCGGGCGCGGACGTTCGCCCTGTGCCGGGTCCATCCGCGCCTATCGCCGCCCTGACGGTTTCCGGCCTCCCCGTTGATTCTTTCCTCTATTTAGGTTACCTTCCTCATAAAACCGTCGAACGCCGCAAAGTCGCCAGCCAGGCTGCCGGCTTGCCGTATACGCTGATATTTTTGGAAACCCCTCATCGTATCGTCGCCTCTCTAACTGACCTTCTTGCCGCATTGGGGGAACGCCGCGTTTGCGTCGCCCGTGAAATGACCAAACTCCACGAAGAGTATTGGAGGGGCAATCTCAGCGGCGCAATCGAATATTTCAAATCCAAAGAGCCGCGCGGCGAATTTACCCTTGTCGTTGAGGGGAAGCGGAGCGCTCGCCTTGAGCGGTGGGCGCAGGACGACCTGGCAGGCGCCATCAAGGAACGGCTGGCGGAAGGCAAGCCCGCAAAGCAAATCTCCGCCGAATTGGCGGAGATAAGCGGATGGGGACGGAAAGAAATCTATGAACTGATTCACCGAAGCGGGGATGGGTAGGCTCATTTCCCTTCGAGCCACATATATCTTTCGAGGGGAATCGAAATCGGGGTGAAGACAAATCCCTTCACATAGGGCTGAACCAGTTGGTATGAAAGCGAGTGCGTGGTGAACAGCACGGGCGCGTCGTCCACAATCATCTGTTCGGCTTGCTGGTACATGGCGATGCGCTTGGTCACGTCCGTTTCGACGCGGGCTTGTTCGAGAAGAGAATCCAATTCGGGGTTGGAATAGCCGCCGTTGTTCTGGTTCGAGCCGCTGTGGAAGAGGACATCCGCGAAGTTTTCGGGGTCGGGATAATCGGCGCACCAGCCGCCGCCGAAGATTTGTCCGTGGTTGCCCGAATAGATTTGCTCGTAGTAATAGTTGTACTCGATGTTTTCGACTTTAATCGTCACGCCGAGGTTCTGCTCCCACATCTCAGCCAGCGCCGCCACGTCGGGACTGACGTAACTGCCGATTCCGCCGTCGGTGTAGACGATGGGCGGAAGTCCCTCCGCGCCGCCGTATTTGGATTGTTTGAGCAGTTCGCGCGCCCGCTCAGGGTCGTATGGCAGACCTTTGAGTTGATAGTTGAACCCAGGCAGCCCAGGCGGGAAGGGACCAATGGCGGGCAAAGCCTTGCCGCGCATGACCACGTCAATATATCGCTGACGGTCAAACGCCATCGAAAACGCCTTGCGGACGTTGATGTCGTCGAAGGGCGGCTGGGTGTTGTCGAAGACCACGTAACCCGTGCAGAGGTTGACGCCCGTCACCAGTTGGCGGTTCAGCGGCTCGGTGGGGTCAAGCAGGCGGTCGGCGTTGTACGAGCCGACTCCTGCCACGTCTATTTCCCCGGTTTCAAACAGGCGAAGGTCGTCGCCCGCATAGAGTTTTATCACCACGTAGGGGATGGACGGCTTGCCGAGGTAAAAGTCCGCATTGGCTTCGTAGACAATGTACTCGAAAGAGCGCCATTCCTTCATTCGATAGGGTCCCGTGCCGTTGGGCTTCCGCACCCATTCTTCTCCGGTCTCCACATTTTCCTTGTCCACCACATAGGCGGTGGGGAAGGTCAGTTTGAGGATGAAGTAGGGCTTGGGCGCGTCAATGGCGACTTGCAGGGTGTGGTCGTCAATGACCTTCAAGCCGCTGATGTGGTCCGCCTGCCCCGCGTTCATCTCGCGCACGCCGACGATGTCGCCGAGGTAGGTCAACACGGTGTCGGAGGCGAGTTCAGGACTGGCGGCGCGTTCCCACGAGTAGACCACGTCCCGCGCGGTGACAGGCTTGCCGTCGTGGAATTTTGCGTTCTCGCGGATATGGAAAGTGTAGACCGTGCCGTCGTCGCTGACCTCCCAGGTGTCGGCGAGGTCGGGCGTGAGATTCAAATGTGGGTCGAAGGAGACCAGTCCGCTGAAGACGAGTTTGTCGCCTGAACTGTAGGTGGTGGCGGGGTCGTAGTCGCGCAGGTTGGTGGACTCGCCGCCGCTGTAGACGAGAGCCTGGTCGAGCGGAACGCCAAATTGCATGGCGGGCGCGGCGTTGGCGCTGGCGGAGAGCAGGAGGGAGAAGACCAGCGTGAGGATGAGGAAGGGTACAACGATTTTAGGAGATTGCTTCCTGGCGCTGCCCGCCAGGGCAAGCGTCGCCGGGGAGAGCGCCTTCCTCGCAATGACATAATTTTTGAATATGTTACCCATTTTTACCTGCCTTTTGTGAGCGGACGACAAAAGTCAAAATTACAACGCCGAGGATGAGCAGAAAGAGGAGACAAACGCAAACCAGCGCGACGGTCAGGAGGATGAACCCCGTGTTGTCTTCTCCGTTTGTTGGCGCATTGGAGCCGTCAAATGAAGAGGTGGGAATGGCGTAGGGCGTGGGCGTCACCGCCAGCGGAATCCCAGCCACGGGGACGTAGGTCGGGACGAAGGTCGGAGTGGGCATTGCCGTCGCTTGAGGAGAAACAGCCCGCGGCGCGGCTCCGACGGACTTCCGCCAGGCGTCTTCCAAGCCGTCCGAGTCGAATCCATAAATTTCAAGCAGGGCGTCGTCAATCGGCTTTGCGTCGCGCAGGGCTTTGAGGAGTTCGGTTAATTTCTCCTGTCCGTAAGTCTTGATGAGGAAATTGACGATGCTGTACGACTGGCTGTAGGAGAGGTTGGCTTTGTCGGGCAATTCGGAGAATCCGCCGTTGAGCGAGCGCACGGTGAGCAGGGCGTCGCTGCGAATCGCCTGGTCAAGTTGGGCTTGCGCGGCGGAATCCAATTCGCCTTCGCTATACATGGCGAGACCTTCGTTGAGCCAGGTGGGGACGTCGCCGAGGCAGGAGAAGGTGAGGTGTCCGACGAGGATGTGAGTCAATTCGTGGATGACGGTGTTCTTGTCCCAGGTCGCGTCGGAGCCTGAAACGCCCATGATGAAGATGTTGTATTCGGGGAAAGCCATGCCGCCCGTCCACGAAGGCTCATAAAGGATGGCGTCCTTCATGTCGTCGTAGTTTGGATAGACGTAGAGGTCAATCGGGTCTTCGGCGCTCAACCCTGCCTGCTCTTTGTTGCGGCGCAGACCTTCTAGCCCTGCGTCGAGCATGGTTTGGGCGAAGGCTTTATCCTTGCCGTACCAGTGCAGGCGCAGGTCGCCGCTGGAGATGGTTTGCCAGGGGTGTTCGTCGTCGAGCCAGGTTGCGGTTTGCGTTTCGGTGGAGTATTGTTGTCCCGACGAGTCGGCGTAGACCCAACGCCACCAGACTGTCGCTCCGGGCGGGAGCGACCCGCTTTGGCGCATATCCCAGGTCCACTCTACGTTGACGGTTTTGCCGGCGCTGAAATCGGGGTAGGCTTTGGCGACCACTTCGCCGCAGGTCTGCTGGATGTTGCCATACTCCAGCGTTATCGAAGAAATCTCTGAATCTGCGCTGATGGTTGCGGAGAAGGTCGCCGTGTTCGGGAAGTCAAACGAGACCCGATTGTCGGTTACGTTGGCGCGGGGCGCGGCAAAGGCGGTCTGCGCGGGCAGGAGGAATGCAAACGCTAAGAGGAAGGGGAGCCATTTTTTACGCATAAGATTGTTCTCCTTGTATGGCTTGCAAATATATCATGGCTGGCTTACTTTTCAAAAAAGCAAAGCGTGAATTTTATAACTTTCCGCTTCGCTTAAACTAATGGGCTATTAATCTGCTCGTGTAAAATGGAAATGGTCGTATCTCGCAATATAGTTGAGTTTAAAGGTTTCATTAAATCAGGCTTTCGAGCCGAAAAAACTTTTAGATTTTTAGCGAAATTCTTTTGGAGACTTTCATGCAGCGAACAAAATTTTTTCTTGGCGGCGCGTTGATTTTAGCGGCGGTGGTTTATTTGCTGGTCTCGTCCACGCAGGCGAGCGCCGAATATTTCATGACGGTGGATGAGGTGAAGGCGAAGGGCGATTCTGTCGTCGGCAAGAGCCTGCGGCTTTCGGGCGCGGTGCTGGGCGACACCATTCAATACGATTCCAAGACCCTTGAGTTGACCTTTGACATCGCTCATGTCCCCGGCGACAACGCCGATATTGAAGCGCAGGGAGGACTGGCGGAGGTTCTTTATCAGGCGGTCAACGACCCAACCCGGCAGCGAATGACCATTCATTACGTCGGCGCCAAGCCCGACCTGCTCCGTAATGAGGCGCAGGCGATTTTGACCGGCAAACTCGGCGAAGACGGAGTCTTCTACGCGGATGAAATCCTGCTCAAATGTCCCACCAAGTACGAAGAGGCGGTTCCAGAGCAAGCCGCCGCGAATTAGGTAAATTTGCCTGACAGGCTGCCCCTGTCAGGTTTTATTTCTCCAATTTTGAATCACGGAGACGCGGAAGCGCGGAGAAAATAAAAACTCTGTGTCTCCGCGCCTCCGTGGTTAGCCTAAAAAAATCGGAACTCTTCACAAGGAAGAAATTATGCTTGCAGAATTTGGATACGGAATTTTATTGGTGAGTTTTCTCGTCGCCGTCTACAGCCTGATTGCGGCGGCGTATGGCGCAACGGGCAAATCGGCGGCGTTGGTGGAAAGCGCGCGGCGCGGCATGTTGCTGGTCTTTCCGTTGCTCACGCTTTCGGCGGCAGCGCTGGTCTATCTGCTGGTCACGAGCCATTTTGAAGTCGCTTTCGTGTACGAAGTGACCAGCCGCTCCATGCCGACCTATCTCAAAGTGACCGCGTGGTGGGGCGGACAGGCTGGCTCGCTGCTCTTCTGGGCGTGGCTGCTGGCGGCGTTCACGTCGGCTGTCACCATCCGCAAGTGGGAGCGCGACATCGAGTTCCTGCCGTGGGTGATTGCAGTCAACGCCGTCACGCTGATTTTCTTCCTCGGCATGGTGGTCTTCTACGAGAATCCTTTCACCCGCTTCTGGCTGGTCAACGGCAACGTCGAGCCGCATACTTTTGCCCCTGCCGGCGCCACGTTGTTCGCTCCCCGCGACGGCAACGGTTTGAATCCGCTGCTGCGCCATCCTGGGATGGTGATTCACCCGCCGATGCTTTATTTGGGCTTCGTCTCCTACGTCATCCCATTTTCGTTCGCGATTGCGGCGCTCATCACGGGGCGCACCGATGACCGCTGGATTCGTCTCACCCGCCGCTGGTCGCTGTGGGCGTGGCTTTTCCTCTCTTTTGGGCTGGTCCTCGGCGGACGCTGGGCGTATGACGTCCTCGGCTGGGGCGGCTACTGGGGCTGGGACCCCGTCGAGATTGCGGCGTTCATGCCCTGGCTGACGGGAACCGCCTTCCTGCACTCGGTGATGATTCAGGAAAAGCGCGGGCTGTTCAAACACTGGAACATGATTCTCGTCATCCTGACTTACGCCCTCGTAGTCTTCGGGACATTCCTTACCCGTTCGGGCGTGCTGTCCTCCGTCCATGCCTTTGCCAACAGCCCGATAGGTCCCTTCTTCATGGGCTATGTCGCCCTGACGTTGGTTGCCTCCACCGCCCTGTTGATTTGGCGCTGGCCCCTGCTGCAAGGCGAGACGGAAATGAAGTCCATGCTTTCGCGTGAGGCTTTGTTCCTGCTCAACAATCTGCTCTTCATGAGCGTGCTGGTGGTCTGCTTCTGGGGCGTGGTCTCGCCGCTGGCTTCGGAATTGTTCACCAACCAAAAGGTGACGCTGGGTCCGCCGTTCTATGAGCGCGCCACGGCTCCGCTCTTCGCGGCGTTGATGTTCCTGATGGGCGTCGCCCCGCTTTCGGCGTGGGGGCATTCCACCGTCGCCACCCTGGGACGCGCCATGTGGAAATCCGCGCTCGCGGCTGTGATTCTGACCGTCGTTCTCTTTATCGCTTATACCCAGAACTATATCGCCCTGATTGGGTTCTTCCT
>JAIWOB010000019.1 GCA_020217065.1 Chloroflexota bacterium
GATTGCGCTGGTCGTCTTCGTCACTTTGCAGGAGTTCTGGCGGGCGGCGCGGGCGCGTCAGCGGGCGCAGAAGGAAAACTTCTTCGTGGCGCTCGCCCGCCTGATGGGACGCAACCGCCGCCGCTATGGCGGATACATCATCCACATCAGCATGATGTTGATGGCGATTGGCATTCTCGGCATCGAAGTTTTCCAGACCGAAACGCAGGGCGCGCTGGCGCAGGGCGAATCTTTGAATCTCAAAGGCTACACCGTCCAATACCGCGAACTGGCTTCCTGGCCCGACGAGGGCGCAGGCGTGAATTACACCCGCGCCGTGGTGGACGTTTACGAGAACGGCGTTTACCTCGGACAACTCACCCCGCGCATTGATTATTATTTTGATTCGCAGCAAAACATGACCATCCCCGGTCAACGCTCGACGTTGAAAGACGACCTCTACGTCCTGCTGGTGGATTGGGAACCCGTCTCAAATGCGGGCGCCACTTTCAAGGTCTACGTCAATCCGCTGGTGAATTGGCTGTGGATTGGCAGTTTGGTCTTCTTCATCGGAATTCTCTTCGCCGCCTGGCCCGACCGCGACCCAGCGGAGGAGCCTGTGAGAGTTTCCCGCAAGGCAAGGCAGGCGAGTTCGGCGGATTAGGTTCGTAATTGGTAAACGGTAATTAGGAAATTTTGACGATGAATATTTCGCTCGACAAAAAACAATCCGCGCCGCGCATTATCTTTTTGACTTTGTTCCTGGCGGCTTTGATTTTTTCTTTTGCTTCTCCCGCTCTCGCGCAGGAGAATGTCCCAACGGACGACGAAGTGAACGCGATTGCCCGCAAGTTGTATTGTCCCGTTTGCGAAAGCACGCCGCTGGACGTTTGCCCCACGCAAGCCTGTCACGAGTGGCGCGAGTTGATTCGCACCATGCTGGCGGAGGGCAAGACCGAAGAGGAAATCACCCAATACTTCGTTGACCAATACGGAGCGCGGGTGCTGGCGGAACCTCCCAAAGAGGGTTTCTTCTGGCTGATTTATCTCCTGCCGCCCGCTGTCATTTTGATTGGCGCAATTATCGTCTTCCGCTCGCTCAAAGAGTGGACAAAGCCCAAAGCCGCCGCTCCCGTTCAAAGCGCGGCGCAGGTCGAGAAAGACGACTACGTTTTGCGTCTCGAAGAAGAGTTGAGGAAACAAAAGTAGACCTGACGGGTTTCTGAAAACTTGTCAGGTCTTATCTGGGAGAATTTTATGACCGAAGAAACAAAGAAAAAACGCAGCGTTCCTCTTTGGGCGCAGATTGTGATTTGGGCGATTTTGGCGGGTTTGCTGGTTTTGGTGGGCTTTGGCTTGAAACGCGCTCAAAACCCGATGGCGGAAATCGGCAAGCCCGTACCTGATTTTGAACTGGAATTTTATCCTGGCTACGAGTACAACGGCGTTGAAAAGATGAAACTCTCCGACCTGCGCGGCAAGATTGTGGTGGTGAATATCTGGGCTTCGTGGTGCAAGCCCTGCGAGCAGGAAGCGCCCGACCTCGAAGAAGCCTGGCAGTTCTATAAGGACGGCGGCGACGTGGTTCTCATCGGCGTGGATTACGTGGACACGCCGGCAGGCGCCGAAGGCTACCTGACCAAATTCAACATCACCTTCCCCAACGCCCCCGATTTGAGGTCGAATATTTCGAGTATCCTTAACCGCCAGATGGGCGTGCCTGAAACCTATTTCATTGACCGCGAAGGAGTCCTGCGGCATGTGAAGGTGGGACCGTTCATGTCGGTGGGTGAAATCAAATCCGTCGTGGAAAGCATAGACTAAAAAAGACCTGACAGGTTTCTCTAAAAAAATCAAGGCAACTTCAACAATGGAAATCAGTTCCATCCTCTTAATCCTCGCCGTCTTCGTCATGGTCGGCGCGTATTTGTACCTGCCGTTCATGGCGAGAAGCCGCCGCATCCGCGCGGGCGAATCTCACGAAGTCTCGGCGCTCAAAGCCGAACGCGACCGAGTGATTGACGCCTTGCAGGAACTTGACTTTGATTTCAATCTCGGCAAAATCCCCGCAGGCGAATATCCCGAACAGCGCGCCGCCCTCCTGCAAAAAGGCGCGGACATTTTGCGCCGCCTCGATGAATTGACGCCCGCCGCCTCGTCCGCGGTCAACGCCGAAGCGCGAATTGAAAAAGCCACCGCCGCAGGGCGCGCCGATTCTGGTTCCCAGACCGCCGTCCATGAAACGAGCGACGACGACCTCGAAGCCATGATTGCCGCCCGCCGCCGCAGCCAGAAGAGCAGGTCCGCTGGATTCTGCCCAAAGTGCGGCAAGCCCGTTTTGGTCACAGATAAATTCTGCCCCGCGTGCGGGAAGTCGCTTAGTTAGTAAATGGTAATTAGAGAGTGAAGATTGACAATTGCCAATTAACGCTCTCCAATTACCGCGCTGAGGAATTAATGAAAATTCGCCATACTCTTTTCTTGTTTGCAACCCTGTTTTTGCTCACCGCCTGCAACTTTACTCTCGCGGAAGATGTCACCCCGCCGCCCAATTACAAGCCGCCGACTCCCGCGCCGACGATGGGTCCGCTTTTCCCGTCTGCCGCGCCCGACCCCGCCAACGGGGAAGCCCTCTACGCGGAAAATTGCGCTCCCTGTCATGGCGCGGCGGGCATGGGAGATGGGGCGCAAAGCGCCATGCTCGAAGGTCAGGGCGTGACCATTCCCCTGCTTGGTTCGCCTGAATTCGCGCGGGGCAAAACGCCCGCCGCCTGGTATCAAATCGTCACGCTGGGCAACCTGCAAAAATTCATGCCGCCCTTCTCCAGCCTTAGCGACCAGCAGCGCTGGGACGTGGTTGCCTACGCCCTCACCCTGCACACCACGCCCGAACAACTCGAACGGGGCAAGGAACTCTGCGGTGATTGCGCCCAATACTTTGGCGACCAAAAAACAATGTCGGCGCTTTCAGAAAACGACCTTGTGGATTTAATGAAGAACGGCGAAGGCGAAATCCCCGCTTTTGGAAAAGATTTTTCGAATGAAGATGCGCTGGCAGTCGCCGCTTACCTTCGCAGTTTGACCTTTGCCAGACCGACTCCGCCGACAGTTGCTCCCGCGACGGAGACTGCGGTCAACGCCGAAGGTTTGACTCCGCTTTCCGAAGGCGCATCCCAGCCTGATACGGAGCCCACGCCAGAGCCAGCGAGCGGGGGAACGGTCACTGGCTCCGTCCAGAATCAAACCGGAGCGGACCTTCCGGCAGAGATTAAAGTCACCCTGCGCGGTTACTCTCACGGAACGGATATGAGCGCGGGCGTGGAGGAAATCGTCACCCTCGAAGGGACTCTCGATGAAAACGGCGCGTTTTCCTTTACGGATGTCGCGCTCGACGAAGGGTTGATTTTGTTCGCCGAAGCGGCAGTGGACGGGATGACCTACAAATCGGACTTTGCCGTCGTCCAAGCGGGCGAGACGGAAGTGAACCTGCCCGCCATTGCGATTTACGCCGCCAGCGAAGATTTTAGCCTGCTGAAGATTCAGTCGGTGCAGATGTTCTTCGACCTTGCCAACGCCGAAGCCGCGCAGGTGTTTGCGGTTTATACGATTGTCAACGACAGCGATAAGACCGTCGTGGTCAACATGGGAGAAAAAACCGAAATCCCGTTTGCTCCCTTCCCCGACGGCGCGAACGGCCTCGGTTACGAAGCCGCGCAGGACACCGCCCCCTTTATGCCGATTGACGGCGGCTTTGCCCTGCCGCCAAGCGAAACGTCTTACAGGCTGATTGCCTACTCATCCCTGCCGAACGGCAGGGAAATTCCCATCTCGCAAACCGCGTTCCTGCCGATTGACCAAATCACCCTGCTCCTGCCCGACGGTGTGGAAGTGGAAGGCGATAATCTTACCGACAGCGGCGCGCAGGCGATGGGCGAAATGAATTTTCACGTTTACACAGCCGGCAGCCTGGCGAAAGGCGCAAGCCTTGATTTTACTCTCAAAGGTCAGCCGCAGGAGATGGCGGTCAATCCCGACCTGCTGCAAAACAAGAACCTGCTTTTTGGCATTGGCGGCGTGGGCGTGGCGCTCATCCTCGCGGGCGCGTTCATGTTCTGGCGCGACCGCAATCGCGAAGAGGAATTGGACGACGAAGGGGATGAAGAAGACGAAGAGTTTAGCGACCCCGAATCCATCATGGACGCCATCATCGCCCTCGACGACCTGCACCGCGCAGGCAAAATCCCCGACGAAGCCTACCAGCAGCGGCGCGGCGAGTTGAAGGCGGCGTTGAAGAGAAGTTCACAGTAAATGGAGATTGGTAAATGGTAATTCTCTCTGTTTCCGTGTCGTTCTGAGCGGAGCGAAGAACCTCTACGGTTGTTTCAGAGACCCTTCACTACCGCTCAGGGAATCACGGTCAATTGCTGACGAGATTAATTACTAATCGCCAATTACCCAATCACTTCAAACATGATTACCGTCAAAAAACTCGTCAAACGTTTCGGTCTCAAAGTCGTCCTGCGCGGATTGGATTTCTCCGTTCAGCAGGGCGAGTTTGTGGCGCTGCTGGGTCCCAATGGGGCGGGCAAGACCACCTTTTTGAGAATCCTTGCCTCGCTCTCGCGTCCTACCATGGGACAGGTTCAGGTGGCGGGTCATCAACTGCCGCATGAAGCCGCGCAAGTCCGCGCCAAGTTGGGCGTCGTCTCGCATATGCCGCTGCTTTATCCCGACCTGACCGCCGAGGAGAATTTGCGGTTCTACGCCAGCATGTACGGCGTCGCGGATTCCCGCTCTCGAATTACCGAGGTCTTGCAAATGGTCGGCTTGGAAAACCGCCGCAAGGATTTGGTCCGCACCTTCTCGCGCGGAATGCAGCAGAGGCTTGCCATCGGGCGCGCCGTCATCCATAACCCCGAAGTGATGTTGTTTGACGAGCCGTACACGGGTCTCGACCAGGACGCCTCCGAAATGCTGGATGAAGTCCTGCGTTCCGTCGCCGCCGAAGGGCGAACGGTGGTGATGACCTCACACGACCTTGCCCGCGCCGAAGACCTCGCCACCCGCTTTGACATCCTCTCGCGCGGCGTGGTTGCCGCTTCCGCCAAACGCGAAGAGCTGCGGGACACGAACCTGCTGGCATACTACAAACAGGCGCTGGCGGATTGACATGAATACAAAGCGCAACGCCTCTCCATCTCTCTGGAAAGCCGCCTTCGCCGTCGTCCGCAAAGACCTTGCCGCCGAACTGCGCTCGTTCGAGCTGGTCTCCGCGATGCTGGTTTTTTCTTTGCTGGTCATCGTCATTTTCAACTTCGCTCTTGAACTGGATGTAAAAGTGCGGCAGTCCGTCACCGCTGGCGTGTTGTGGACGACCTTCGCCTTCGCCGGCACGCTGGGACTCAACCGCTCGATGGCGACCGAAAAAGACCGCGGCTGCCTCGATGGTCTGCTGCTCGCTCCCGTTGACCGCTCCGCGATTTATTTCGGCAAAGCCCTCAGCAACCTTATCTTCATGCTGATTGTCGAAGCGTTCGTGCTGCCGATTTACAGCATGTTGTATAACGTGAATCTCTTCCGCCTCGACCTGCTCGGCGTGATTCTGCTCGGCTCGATTGGCTACACCGCCGTCGGGACTCTGCTCTCGGCGATGTCCGTCCAGACCCGCACCCGCGAAGTCTTGCTGCCGATTCTGCTTTTCCCCGTCGCCATTCCCGTCCTGCTGGCGGCGGTCAAGGTCAGCGGCGGGTTGCTGGCAGGCGCGGCATTCTCCGAAGTCCTCACCCCCTTCAACATCCTCCTCGTCTATGACGTGGTCTTCATCGCTGTTGCGTTTATGGCGTTCGATTATGTGGTGGAGGAGTGAGAGGGATTCAACGATTCAAAGAATCGGCGAATCAGCGAGTCGGCGAGTCAACAATCGGCAATCGTAAATCTGAAATCGTAAATCTTTATCAGGAGTTCAAATGCAACCCAAACCAACCGCTCTAAAGATACTTGACGTTGTGTCCATTATTGTTTTGGCAATTTCCACCTACCTGGCGCTGTTCTACGCTCCCACCGAATTGGTGATGGGGGAAGTCCAGCGGGTGTTCTATTTCCACATTGGAACCGCCTGGGTGGGACTGCTCGGCTTCGTCCTCGCCGCCGTTTCGGGAATCGTCTACCTCGTTACCAAGGACATGAAATGGGACAGGGCTGAGGTCGCCCTGGTCGAAGTCAGCGCGATGTTCTTCTTCCTGACCATTGTCCTCGGCTCCATCTGGGCGCGTCCCGCCTGGAATACCTGGTGGACCTGGGACCCGCGCCTGACCACCGCCGCCGTCACCGAGCTCATCTATATCGCCTACTTCATGCTCCGCGCTGGTATCGAAGACCCCGAAAAGCGCGCCCGCTTCGGCGCAGTCTACACCCTGCTGGGCGGACTTAGCGCCCCCATCACTTTCATGGTCATTCGTCTGTTCCGCTCCATTCACCCCGTCGTTGTCGGCGCGGCAAACGCCAACCAGGAAAAACTCAGTATGACAGGCGATATGAAGGTCGCCTTCTTCTTCGCCCTCTTCGCCTTCACCGTCCTCTTTGTGGATTTCGTCTGGCATCGCATTCGCCTGGGCGCATTGGAAGAAAAAGTCGAACAACTCAAACTTAAAGTCTCGATGTAATTGGAGAATTTCATGGAAACCCCCGATACCTCAACCTATATGATTGCCGGTTTCGCCGTCAGTTTTCTTACCCTCGGAATCTATATTTTCAGCCTGTATCTTCGCAGCCGCAATTTGAATCAGGATGTGGAAACTCTCGAAGCGCTGGATGAGAAGAAAAAATAAAATCCCAAAAGCCCCGAAAAAAGTCGCGTCCAACAAAACGCGATTTTTTGTTAATTTTCCTGTTGGCGGCTTTTCATCCGTTGGCGCAAAATGGCGGCGCGGACTTTCTGCAAACCGAGCAGGTTCAAAAAGATGGACGCCAGAATATTCATCCGCGCCAGCGCGGTGGGCGGGTGGAGCAGCAGGGCGCGCGTCCACGCGGAGAGCGCGGCGGCAGGTTGACCGCCATCCAGCAGGTAGCGGGAATCCACACGATGAGCGGCGGCGCGGGCGCGGCGGCGGACCCTGGCAAGGACAGGCGCAAGCGCTTCATCCTGCGCGGCGAAATCCAAAATGCGGAAGGCTTCGCGTCCAAAGGCGGCGGCTTGGGCGACGTTCTTTGCTGCGGGGTGATACCGCGCCGCCGCCCAAAATTGATTTGCGCGCAGGATTTTCCCGCGCCGCGCAATCCGAATCCACAAATGGTGGTCGAGCATAAAGTGCAAATTCAAGTCGAGCCCGCCGGCGGCTTGCCATGCCGAGCGCCGCATGAACACGGCGGGCTGTCCGATGATTTGGAAGCAGAGCAAATCTTCAAGGGTCAATTGCTTGTAAGTCAGGGCGTTGAAGATTTTTCCGTCCCCGTCTACGGCAAGCATGTTCCCGTAAACCAGAGCCGCATCGGGATTTTTTTCGAAAACCTTGACCGCCGCGCTGATTGCCCCTTCCAAATAATAATCGTCCGAGTTGAGCCAGGCGAAGATATCTCCTGTCGCGCGGGCAAATCCCTTGTTGACGGCGTCCGCCTGACCGCGGTCTTTTTCCGAAATCCAGTACGCCAGTTTATCGGCGTATTTTTTGATAATCGCCGCGCTGTCGTCCGTCGAGCCGCCGTCAATGACAATGTACTCGATATTCGGATAATCCTGATTCAAGACAGATTGAATCGTCCGCTCAAGGTAGGCGGCTTGATTGAACGAAGGGGTGACGATGGAGACGAGAGTCATGCTTCAAAACAACGCGTTGTAATCCGCCTTGGGAAAGATGGTCAGTTTGCCGCCGACGGTGGCGTCCAGGATTTCGCGTCCCGACTTTTGATAAAAGTCGCGGGCGAGAGCGTAGCCGATTTCAGAGGTGTCGAGGTCGGGCAATTGCCAGCGGACTCCCTTGCCGAAATAGTTGGGCGAAACGTGATTCGGGTCGTCGCCTTCTGAAACGACGGTTTTATTCGCTTCGCCTTTGGACGCGAAGTTGTGGTCAACGCCGATGAGGATAACCTGTTGGATTCCCATGTGAAAGGCGAGCTGCAAGGCGACGTTTGTGACGGTGGCGCTTTCCCAAACCCGTCCGCGCGCGTCGGGCGAGAAGCGGGGTCCCGTATAGGACGTGTAAAGAAAGGTTGGGATTTGGGAAATTGGCAATTGAGGGTCGAAATGCCGCCGGGAACGCCATGCCAGAAACTTCGGCATGGGAAGGGCGAGAATGTCCGCATGGAATTGCTCGATGACCAGGTCGTTGACGGAGCAGAAATAGGTGGTTTGAAATCCCATTTCGGGGAACATGACGTAGATGCGATTCATGCCGAAGGTGATTTCGTTTTTAAGTTTGGAAAGGTCGGTCTGCCGCAGACTCGGACCGTTGCCGATAATGAAGGCGCGTTTGCCTTTGTGGACATCCTTCAGCGCGGTAAGGCGGCGGACGCTTTCCCTGCGCCAGGGATGCAAGTACGCTGAGGGAAGTTCTGGCAGGCGGCGGACGCCGTCGTAAGCGTCGCGGACAAAACGCAACGCGGGCGCGGGCAGAATGGATTTGAGGCTTTGTTTCATTGCGTCGAAAGTTCTTTGCGAAAGTTAAGCGACAGACCGGGCGTGAAACACGAATGAGAAAGGAAAGTTTGCTTTTTCATGATTTTGGAAAATATTGACGGCGCAGGGGGACGACCAGCCACAAGATGAGCAGGTCGAGCGAAAACGAAGCCAGAAAGAACAGGTCTTCGATGTTGAACAGGCTCAAAAGGGCGTTGAAAAGGGGAACGGCGACCGCAAGGAAATAAGACCATTGCGCGGACGCGCCCAGGCGCGCTCCGCTGAGGAACAACATGGCGGCGTTGAGCAAAACGAAAAGAACGACAATGTCCGCCGAGGTTGTGTTGCCGTTGAGCGCCGCCATGTCGTAATACAGGTAAACGCCGTAACCCAGCCAAAGAAACGCATTTAAAACGAAAAGAAAACGACCCAGCCTTATTTTTTGCGGGCTGGTTTTATGTCGCCTTTTAGGGCGGGGGCTTTTTTCTGGGTCCTTGCTCATGGGTTTCGCTCCGCGCGTTTCAAGCGTCTCGAAGGTTTGAGAGGCGGCAAGCCCAAGTTTAACAAGCCTTGGAGACTTTTATTCCGTGCTTAATCTGGCGGTAGCGCCGCCGTCCACGACCAGCGCCTGACCGGTCATGAAGGAAGACTGCTCGTCGTCGGCGAGAAAGTAAATGGCATGGGCGATTTCGGCGGGAGTTCCCACCCGCCCATTGACCGTTTTGCGCGCAAGGTTGTCGAGCCGTTCCTGCATGTCGCCATGACCGACATGCCCGCGTCCCAGTCCGGCGCGGAGCATGGGCGTATCCACCGCGCCGGGCAAAACGGCGTTGACGCGAATGTTATCGGGCGCGAACTCGATTGCCATGGCGCGGGTCAGAGCGAGCAGTCCGCCTTTGGATGCGGCGTAGGCGGCGATGTTGGCGGAAGTCTGAATGGCGTGAACCGAAGACACATTGACCACGCCCGCGCCGCCCCGCGCTTTCAAAAGGGGATGCGCCAGCTTTACCCCCAAAAAGACCGAGCGCAGGTTGGCGTTCATTACCGAATCCCATTCTTCGACGGCGGTCTCAACCAGCGGCTTGGCAATTTGCAGGGCGGCGTTGTTGACCAGCGCGTCAAGCGTATCGGTAAAGGCGCGCGCTTTCTCGAAGATGGATTGCATCTCTTCCGGGCGGGCGATGTCCGCCTGGATGAAAAGCCCGTTCTGCGGGAAATCCGCGCCAAAATCCGCGCGGTCTACTCCAATGACGCGCCACCCCTTTTGGGCGAAGAGACCGACGGTGGCGCGGCCGATTCCGCCCGCCGCGCCGGTGATTAAAACTGTTCGTAAACGATTCATCTTTCCTCTTTTTCTTTGAACTCCATTCCCAGCCCCTCAACCAGATTTCGAATCGTGTTCCAGTGGAC
>JAIWOB010000020.1 GCA_020217065.1 Chloroflexota bacterium
TCTTTCCCACGCGGCGGGACTCGAATTTGCGTTATGCGGCGCCAGTAAGACGTTTTCCATCTTCAACAGCGGACTATCCTGCGGAAGCGGCTCCTGCTCAAAGACATCCAGCGCCGCGCCGCCGATTTGTCCCGCCTGGAGGGCGGCGATGAGGGCTTTCTCGTCCACGATGGGACCGCGCGCAGTGTTGATGAGCGCGGCGGACGATTTCATTTTCCCCAGCGTTTTTTCGTTGATGAGATGATACGAGGTCGGGTTCAAATCGCAGTTCACCGAAACAAAATCAGATTCAGAGAGTAGAGAGTCAAGATTGGTCATTTCGATGCCCGTCTCGGCGATAAAGACATGGTCAATATCCACAATGTCTGCGCCAAGGACTTTCATGCCGAAGGCTTTGGCGCGGCGCGTTACAGCCTTGCCGATGGCGCCCACGCCGATGACGCCCAGCGTGCATTCGCTGAGGGTCTTGCCGGGAATCTTTTCCCATACGCCGCGTTTCATGGCGGCGTCCATCCATGGCAGGCGGCGGGCAAAGGCGAGCAGGTAGCCGAGGACGCTGTCGGCGACAGGGAGGGTGAAGGCGTTTGGCGTGCGCCCCAATTTGACGCCGAATTTGGCGCAGGCTTCGGCGGAGATGGAGTCTACGCCCGTTCCCCATTTCGAAATAACTTTCAAACGCGGGGCGCAGGCTTCGATGACGCGCGGCGTATACTTATCGTCGCCGCAAATCGTCCCGTCGAACTGTCCCGCGTATTTCAGCAGGTCTTCTTCTTCCATGCGCTCTTGCACATCGGCGAGGATAAGCTTGACGCCGTATTGGTCAAAAACGGGTTTGAAGCGTTCCATGAACGGAAGCATATAAGGAGCGGTTATTAGCGCGGTTGGCATTGATTCACCTGAAGGTCGGGTTTTTGCAAGAATATCATATTCCGATTAAGAATAGTACCAACTGAAAATTCTGTTGTAAACCGCCAGCAGCGCCTTTTTGATTGGGGGCGTTTCCAGAATGCGGCGGGCAAGCCCTTTTCCTTTTTTGCTTTTTGCCGCGTTCTTCAACTCTCCGCGCAGGTATCCCAGCGTGTTGGACATGTTCATCGCCAGCGGGTCGGAAACCATCAGGCGCAGCAAGCCCGCGTCGTTCATGCGCTTGTCGAGTTGGCGCACCTGTCCCATGGGTTTGTCCATGTCGAAGGGCAGGAAGCGTTGCAATGTGGACTTGTACGCCGTAAACTGCCAATGCGACGCGCCCGCCATCGCGCTCACGCCTTTGTAAACGATTTTCCAGTCTTTGGTCTCGGCGTAGACTTTCTTATTTTCCTCTTCGGTTTGTCCGAGAGAGAGGTTGAATTCAAGGAAGGTTTCCCACGGGATGAATTGACCTTCTTCGAGGACGGCGTTATCCCGCGCCCATTGAAGCGTGGACTCGTAAAACTCTGGCGGCGTGCGGAAGGGGCGCGCCGTCACCATGCCGACGTTGGGGAAGGTTTCGAGAATCTCCACCGAACGCTTGAGCCAGTTTGGGGAGAACAAAACGTCCGCGTCGGTGTAGGCGATGATTTCGCCAGGCGCGCCAGCCAGCATCATGTTCCACGCGCCGCCTTTGCCCATGTTTTTCTCGGAGAGAATCAAATATTGTATCCGCCCCTCTTCTTTTTCATTGACGAGATAGTCGCGGACTTCCTTGCAGGAGCCGTTATCGAAGACCAGCAGGTCAAACGGCAGCCCCGCGTCCTTCCGCATGGATTCCAGCGAGACTTTCAGCACGTCGAGGGTTTCGGCGTAGAATCCGCTGAGGAAGGGAATGTAATTCAACAGGGCGGCGGTAATCCGCTCTGGACGGGCGACATCCTTGACAAATTTGGCGGGGTTTTGACCTTTTCGCATGGGGCGCGTTCCGATTCTCGATTTAGGATTTTCGATTTATGATTTTTTGAATTCGTTTCTTCCACCGCTTAGGACGGGCGATGTTTTCGACGGCGCTTTCGGGAAGAAAAAAGAACAGGGCGCGGAGAAACAACTCGACTTTTCGCATGAAGCGTTTGGACGTCGTCTTCGGGCGGGTAAGTTTACCGCCCGCGAGCTGATGCGTTGAGTCCAAAATGGTGTAACGGATATTTGCCTCTCCGCCCGCGAGGCGAATATTTTCGTTGGTGTCGGGGTGGTCGTAGTGAGGTTTCCCTCCAGGCAGGTGGCTGTAATCATGGTTTTGGTGGATAATCGTCAGCGAGGGCGTGGCGTCAATCACCGCCCAGCCTTCGCGGCGGGCTTTGTAAATCATCCAGTTGTCCCAGCCTGCGCGCCCGATGGTAAAAGGCGGAACTTCGGCGTAGCAGGATTTTGGGAAGAGGAAAAAGTCGCTGCCTGCGGGGCGGTGGAGTTTTCCCTCGCGATGGACGATGGACGATAAACGCTTTTCCCAGCCTTCTGTAAACTCGATGGGCTGGGCGATGTCCAGGTCCCAGCGCTGGCTCAATAAGACAAATTTGTCGCGCTGCAGGCGGGACTTGCGGGCGGCTTCGGGGAAATCGGGCAGCAAAATCATATCCGCGTTGACAATGCAGAGCAAGTCGCCGCCTGAGTTTTCGCGCGCCAGTTTAAACATGGACGAAATCAGCGGCGTGCCGCCGGCGTTACATTCCACATGAGGGATATGTTTTACGCCGAGTTCCTGCGCGGCTTCGGCAAGTCCCCGCTCCGCGCCCAGCAAAATGACCTCGACATCAGGGAGCAGAGTCCATGATTGGATGGCGTTGCGCTGAATCGTCGCGATGTGCGGGTTGGCGAAGGGCTTGGGGGCGGAAAATAAAGTAATCAGCGGCATGGGCGATTGGTAGATAGTAAGCGGTAATTGCGATTATCCGCCGGTTGCGCGCGTATCTACGTCCTTGAGGGTTTTATGTTTAACGTTGGCGTTAATCCGCATGAGTTGAGGCTCGTCATGCACCAAATCCAAAACTTCCTTCCACGAAAAATCGTCGCGTCCGTTGAAGCGGCGGTACACTTGACGGATGAATTCGAGGTCTTCGGGAGTGTCCACCGTCCAGCGGTAATCGCCGAAGTCGGAAGTGTGATGCAGCAGGGCGACGTTGAATCCGCGCGGGGTGATTCCTTGTTCAAGGTCAAAGGTCAAAGGTCGAAGGTTGGACCTTTGACCTTTGATTCTCGATTTCATCGCCACGCCTTCGTATAAATAGGGCATGGCATGTTCGCGGTGTTGAGGCTCTTTGGCTTCCTTCCACGCCCTTTCCAGCGCCGCGAAGGTGCAGACTTCGGCGTCCAATCCAATTGGATAGGTTCTGCTCCACGGCGGCGGAAGGCGATTCGCCGCAAAATCCACCGCCGATTGACCGCTAACGACCGTTTTGACCACGTCGTCTATCAAATCAGGGTCAATGACCGGGCAATCCGCCGTGATGCGGACCACCACGTCCGCTTTGGCTTGAGACGCGGTTTGATAATATCGGTCAAGCACGTCGAAGAGACTGCCGCGAGAATAGGGAATCCCGCTGAAGTCGCAGTACTCCGCGACGGGGTCGTCGGAAGAATCGGTTGTGGTGGCGAAAATCACTTCGTCGAGAGTCTTTGCCCGCGAAGTCCGCGTGAAGACGCGGGTCAACATTGGCTGACCCGCAATGTCCGCAAGGATTTTCCCCGGCAGGCGCGAGGAGGACATGCGCCCCTGAATGATGGCGACGATTTTTTGTTTCATAATTGGAGCAAAAGCCTGACAGGTTTCCAAAGGCTTCAACGAGTAGATTCTGATTTGCGGGAACTGCGGTTGATTTCAACCGCAATAAAACCTGTCAGGTCTCACTTTACGCCGATTCTGCCTCAGATGGAATCGGCAGGGCTTCGACGAATCCTTTGGCGCGGAATTTTTCGACGTAATCGCGCACCATCCAATAATCCAGCCCGACCTGCTCGGCGATGTCGAAGACGGAATGTTCGCCCTCGAAGCGCATCATGATTTTTTCGATGGCGCGGTTGAGCGCCCAGTTTTCGCGCCAGTCCACCCACAGCCCGTTGCCGCTGAGGAAGACGGGACCGCGGAAGGTTCTCTTGGGGATGTAGTTGGTCGCGTAAATGCGGAGTATCCGCTCCGCCGTTTCCGCCGCGCCGACCAGCATATCTTCGTGCATGATGTCGAGGTTGTCGTCGGTGGTGTGATATTCCTCGTAGGGCCAGCGGTTGATGGAAATGCACGGCACGTTCACGCCGGGACCGTTGATGACGCGCTCGTCGTTGGCGGGGGCGGCGGCGAACTCGCGCTCGTCGTGCGCCGCGTTCTTGACGACGTGATGGGCGATTCGGTCGAGCAAATGATTGTGCTGCCTCGTATGATGCCAGGCGATTTTATTTTTGTTGCCCGTCATCTCCAGGAAGATTCCGCCGCGCAGGTTTTGAATCAAATGTTCGTTGTGCGAGAGATAGACAATCGTGCCGATGGTCTCGGGTCCAAACCAAAAGCGGATGGACATCGAGCCGCGGGGCAGGGGATTTTCCGCGAGGCGGCGGGCGAGCTCAATGGCGCTGACCACGCCCGCGCCGTCGTCGTTTGCCTGATGCGGATGGCAGGTGTGCGCCTGCACGATGATTTCCCCCGCTTCGGGGTTGGGTCCGCCTTCGGGGTGAATCAGCGCCGTCGCCATTTTGAATCCCCGCGCGGGGTCGGCGACGAACTCGGAGCGAATCACCGCGCGGTATTTTTTATCGCGGGGCAGTTTGTCGAAGAGGTTCTTCGGCAGGCAGAATCCCCAGTCGCGGTCGTAATATTTGAAGACCCAGGGGATGGCGTGCGGGCGTTTTTCGTTGAAATACAAATGCGGCTGAAGTTCTTCAAACGTCAGCGTTTTATCCACCGGCGGGGAATACGAAACAATGTGCAGCGGATTGTTCTTGAAATCCACAACACGCTCGCCGCCTTCGACTTCAAGATATGCTTCATGCACTTCGTATCTTTCCGGCACATACCACGTCCACGCCTTTTCGAGCGGAGCGTACGTCTCGATGGCGTAGTTGGACGAATCGGGCATGTACGCGCCGATGATTTCCAGCGTCTTGTCGTGGTCGTCGGAAGCGAGGGTGCGGTGGAGGGGGAAGAACTCCGCGAGGATGGATTTGAGGGAGGAGTAGGGTTTCATGTTTGTTCTTTGTTTTTGCGCGCCAAAACCCGTTCGAAAGAAAACGGGCTGCGGCTTTTACTCAACTCGTCTGATACGGTGACGTCCTCTGTAAAGCATACAGGCTTGAATATCTTCCTTTTTCAAGTCGGGATAATAGTCCTTGACGAGTTGGTCGAACGACAAACCTTCATTAATCAACTCAAGAACGTTTTGCACGGTAATACGCGTACCCTGAATAACGGGCTTGCTAAAATGAATTTGCGGGTCAACTACAATTCTTTCCATAATTTACCTCGCGGCAATTTTATCACCGGACTATTTATCTTCTCTCTAATACTTTGGCTCTTCGATGTAGTGCAGCTTCTCCGGGTGTTCGCGGACGATGACCGACATGTTGTCGAAAAACTCGTTTGCCGTCAGGTAATGCACCTTCGCCGCGCCGACTTGAATCTCCTTAATCACGCCCGCCGCCAGCAGGTCGTTCATGCCGGGGACGATGTAGGTCTTCACGCGCTCGTGCGCGCGGACGAACATCGAGTACGTTTTGATTTGCGGCTTGCGGTCGTAGCCGACGTAAATGCCCGAAAACTCCTTCACGCGGCGGTAATTGCAGCCGACGTTGTATTCGATGTAGTGATGCATGGAGAACGAGCTGTTGAAGTCCAAGCCGATGCTGATGATGGTCGCGTTCAACTTGTGGAACAGCGCAAACGCCGAGTTGGGACCGTAGGCTTCCACGTCTTCGGTCTTGGAAAATTCCTCCGCGCGCGGTCCCAGCACGGAGAAGGAATAAATCGGGTGCGGAGTCCGTTTGGCGTAAGGTCGCAGCCGCGCCATTTCGGTAATCATGCCCATTTTGGAGGGCGTTTCCAAAATGTCGAAATAGTGCGTTTCCGTCCACGACTGGAAGTTAAACGCGGGGAACATCACCGTGCCGTTCTTGCCGACCAGTTCCTCCAGCGCGTCAATCACCGTATCCACCCCGCCTTCCACGCCCCCCAGCGATTTATAGGAAGTATGCACGACAATTGTGTCGCTTTGCAGATTGATTTGACCAAAGCCTTTGAGCAAGTCTTGTTTGGTTAACATGGTTTTCCTTTTGTTGGACAGGCTTAAGCCTGTCTCACGGTTTTATAAATATTCATCAACGTTTCCGAATTCTTCTTCCAATCCGCGCGGGATTCCGCCGTCCGTCGGGCGGATTCTCCAAGCGCGGACAACGTCTCGCGGGGCAGATTCGCCGCGGCGAGAATCTTCTCCGCGAGTTGATTCGCGTCCCCGTCGCGGAACAGCCAGCCGTTTTCGCCCTCCTTCACCCACTCCTTGTTCGCGGGGATGTCCGAGACCAGACAGGGCAGCCCGCAGCCCAGCGCTTCCATCAGCGAAACGGACGAACCGTCCACGTGCGAAGGGGAGATATACAGGTCGGCTCGATGATACCATTGCGGCAAAACGGTTTGCGAAATCTGCCCCGCAAACGCCACTCTATCCAAGACCCCGCCGCTTTCAAAAATGCCGCGAAGCGCATGTCCCTGCGAACCGCCGCCGAGCAAAAGCAGGTTCATGTCGTCGCGCTCTTGCGCCGCTTGAACAAAGGCGCGAGCGAGGACATCTACGCCGTAGCGGGGTTCCCACGAACGGTTGCAGAATAAAGTGAACGTTGAGCGTTGAGGTTTTACCTTTGGAGGGGTAAAGTGTTCAAGGTCAACGCCCCACGGAAAAACGACGGTCTTTTGAGGATTCATTCCATAGGCGGCGGCTTTATCCCGCGTAACTTTCGCGTCGCTGATGAAAAACGCCGAGCGTTTCAGCGTGTAACGCGTGACCCATTCCATCCACCTGCTTTTGTGAACGTCGTCCATCAAGTCGAACCCCCACGACATGGTGAGAATCGGACGGAATCCGCTCAGGACGGCGATGAAGGCGCAAGTTTGAATCGGTCCGGCGTGAATCAAATCGGGTTTGATTTCCTTGACCACGCGCCGAAAATCGAAGACCAATGCCGCAAGGCGGCTCCACTTGAAGGGTTCGCGTCCGCCTTTCCATAAGACCAGTTGGACGTTTGGCGGCACGGGGCGGTCTTCCACCTGACGGCTGTTGCCTTCCAATTGGATAAAAAACGTTTCGTGCCCGCCTTCCGAAATCGTTTTGAGAAAGCGGTGGTCGTGGGTGCAGTAACCGAGCGAGAAATATAGTATCCGCATGAGTATCGAAAATCTTTGGGAATGGGCAATCGCCAATCTCCAAACGCCATTGATTACCCTAAATCCGTCCAGCGCAATTCCTGACCATACTTGAAGTCGCGCAGCGCCTTCGTTCCAATCACATTCTCGATTTCGTGCGGTTTAATCGCGCCGGGCGTGGCGGGGCGCAGTACGTCAATCATCTCGCGGGTGAAGACTTCGCCCGCCTGAATATCTCTCGCCGCGCGCAGGCAGCGGCGCTGAACGATTTTTGTCTCCTGCTCGTTGTCTGCGATGAACTTATCCGAACTGCCCAGGGCGCGTTCCAGCAGGCGGGTTTCCTCGACCATCTTCGCCCAGGAGTCGGGATTCATCGCAAATTTGTGGTCGGGACCTTCGCGGTCGTTGCTGTCGGTGAAGTGGCGTTCAATCATCCGCGCTCCCAGCGCGACTGCGCCGAGAATGGGCGCAAGAGCGTGGGTATGGTCGGACAAGCCCAGCGTTATGTCGGGATACATCGCCGCAAAGGTCTTGAGAACGTTCAAATGCAAGTGGTCGTAGTTGCCGGGGTCGGCGGTATAGTTGGTGTTGCACTGCATCAAACACAACTGCGGGTTGATTTTCAAAATCGCGCGCACCGCCCGCTGCACGTCGGCGATGTCCGAAGCGCCGCAGGCGATAATCATCGGCTTGCCCTTGCTCGCCATGTGTTCTAGCGCCTCAATCCAGTCAATTTCGCCGGAGCCGGCTTTGAAGGCGGGGACATAGGGATTTACGTGTTCAATCGAGTCGTAATCGTAGGGCGAAGTGAAGAAGTCAATGCCGACTTTGTCGCATTCTTCCTTCAAAACGGGCGTCCAACTTTGCGAGACGGAAGCCGCCGCGTAGACCTCGGTGACGGATTTCTTCCACTTTGCCTGGTGGCTGACTTTGGAGTTCATGTGGCTGAACCCGTAATCGGAGACAATCTTTGGCGCTTGGAAGTGCTGAAATTTCGCCGCGTCGGCGCCCGCTTCTTTGGCGAGCCGAATCAGAAGTTTGGCGCGTCCCAGGTCGCCGTCATGATTGGCGGCGATGTCCGCGATGAAATAGGTCGGATGCTTCAGACCGATGACGCGATTGTTGATTTGGATGTCCATATCTCCTCTTTCCTGTGGAAAACTTCGGGGAAACTTGTGGATAACTTGGCTTTTGCTGTGGAGAATATCAATGAGACGGGGGAAAAAAGCCGTCTTTCGACGGTTTTCCAGCCCATGAGCCTATTTAGCCGCTTGCTTGTTGATAACTGCGAATTTTCTGTGGATAACCCTGCTGGAATTGGACGTAAAATTCGTTAAGACCTGTGGAAAAGTCCGGTGGAACATCGTCAAGGTCTGCGCATAACTTGTTGATGGATAGACATAAATTGCTGGAACGTTTCGCAATCAGGCTGGAGGTGTTGATGGACTTGGGCGAGATTTCGCTCTCCCGCAGCCCAAACTTACGCGCAATTTCAACTCCAAACTGATACTTGCTCATCGCCTGCGGACCGACCACATGATACAAACCGCTCAAGCCTCTTTCCAGCATCCTGACTAAAATCCGCGCCGTGTCGTTGACCAGCATGGGACAAAACAGAACGTCGGTAAAGCCGCTCATGCTTTTGCCGTGGGTCAGGTTGTAATAGAAAAATTCCGCCAGGCTGCGCCGCCCGCTTAGACTCCAGCCGTAGAAATTGACCCTGGCGACAATCGCCGCCGGGTTTTCGTCCAGGACAGCCCGCTCGCCTTCAAGTTTTGTCCGCGCATAGACGCTCAATGGGTTGGGTTCGTCGTCTTCTGTGTAGAAGCCAACCTTTCTGCCGTCAAAGACTGCGTCGGTGGAGATGTGGACAAGGGAGACGCCGCGCGCTTTGCAAGCCTTTGCCAGCGTGGCGGGCAGGTCAAGATTGAGGCGGCGGGCAAGTTCCGGGTTGTCTTCGCAGGCGTCGAGGTCCGCCAGCGCGGCGCAGTTAATCAACCAATGAGGGCGAAAAAAGTCGAGGGCGGAATCGACGGCGTTTTGGTCCAGCAAATCGAACTTCAAAATCTGAAAAGGGGCGCGCGTCAGTTTGCCGCGGTCAATCACGGCGATGTCGTGCGTTCTCATGGTTTCCTGGGCAAAGTTAATGCCGAGCAAACCGCTGCCGCCGGTGATGAGAATCTTGGTCATGCTTCAAGTATCAGGGGATAGAGGTCAGGTGTCAAGGTGTTGGCTTTGATTTTTTGCGATTGACAGGGAAGGCGTTCTGTGCGAGAATTCAGAAAATGAATTCTCGCGTTAAAGAAATCAAAAAGCAAGAATACGACCTCCTCGATGAAATCGCCCGCGATTCGATGGTGACTCAGGCAAATTTGTCTGACCGCCTGGGAATGGCGGTTGGCAGCGTTAACTGGTATATCAAGCGTCTGGTTTCCCGCGGCTGGGTGAAGGTCTCTCATCTTAACCGCACGCGATTGAAATACGACCTGACCCCTGAAGGAATGGCGGTGTTCAGCCAGCGGGCTTTTTTGTACGCGCGGGATTCCCTCAAGGTGTATGGCAGTCTGCGGCAGAAAGCGAAGGCGTTGGCGCAGGACCTCAGGCGGCAGGGGATTACGCAGGTATATCTCGAAGGACAGGACGAAATGATGGATATTTTGCGGCTGACCTGTATCGAGGCTGGCATCCGTATCG
>JAIWOB010000021.1 GCA_020217065.1 Chloroflexota bacterium
TTTCCACGCCATCGAGCGATTCGGAGAGGTGGGTGTTCATCCTGCCAAAGGTGGCGCGGACTTCGTCGGTGATGGGCGCAAGCGTCTTGAGGTAACGCGCCAGCGCGATGAAATAAATCGCCGTGAAAATGGCGGGCGTGAGCAGGAGCGATGGGTGATAACGCGGGGCGGCGAAGAACGGCATGACCAGAAACATGAACGAGCCCGCTACGAGATTGACTCCGGGGCTGAACATGTAGTTGACCTCGCGCACGTCGTTGGTGGCGCGCGCCATCGTATCGCCGACGGGCTGCAGGTTGTGGAAGGTCATGCTTTTGCCAAGCAGCGAAAGATATAACTCGTCGCGGATGTCGCGCTCCATTTTTTGAGCCAGCAATTCCGCGCCAAAGTTGCGCCCCAGCTGGAGAACGCCGCGGATAATCTGCGAAACGCCGATGGTCAACGCCAGCGGAAGCAGAACCGACGTGTCGGGCTGAGGCTGAGTCATGGCGTTGAAGGCGTCGCCCGTCAGCACGGGGACATACGCCGCCAGCGCCGCGTTGCCAATCGCGCCGACAATCAACATGGCGACAATCCACAAGTAAGGTCGGACGTGTGAAGCAATCCAGCGGAGAACTGTGGTCCGGTTGAATAAGTTTTTACGATGCAGGGTAAATTCTGCGGGAATGGAAACGGTAGACATACGGGTCATTCTACCATTGGCTATCCGTGCGGTTGCAAGCCCCCCATTCATGCGCCCGAGGTTCCTGAAGGCATGAGGTATCTGAAGTTGTTATGCGCTTCCTCAGACACCTCGAACCCTCAGACGCTTTAGAAACTTTGAATTTCTCCTACGCCTTTCCAAGCACCATCGCCAGCAGCGCCATTCTCACATATAAACCGTATTCCATCTGACGAAAATACGCCGCGCGCGGGTCATCGTCGAAGTCGGGGGAAATTTCGCCTACGCGCGGAAGCGGATGCATGACAATCATTTCCTGTTTTGCGGCTTTCATGATTTCGGGGTCAATCACGTATGCGCCTTTCACTTTTTCGTACTCGGCGGGGTCTTCAAAGCGCTCCTTCTGGACGCGGGTTACGTACAACACGTCGGTTTCGGGCAGGACTTTTTCAAGCGACGAATACTCCGCCTGTGGAATGCCCTTTGCCGCCACCTCTTCCATTACTTCTTTGGGCATCTTCAAAATATCCGGCGAGACATAATTCAACTTGACTTTGAACATCGAAAGCAGGCGCGCCAGCGAATGCACTGTGCGCCCGTATTTCAGGTCGCCGAGCATGGTCACGGTCATGCCGTCCACATTGCCGGCGCTAAGTTCCTCGAAGATGGTGAAAGTGTCCAGCAGAGCCTGGGTGGGGTGTTCGCCCACGCCGTCGCCGGCGTTAATGACGGGCTTCTTCGCCGCTTTTGCCGCAATCGCCGCCGACCCTGTTTCGGGGTGACGCAGCACAATCACGTCCGCGTAACATTCGAGCGTGCGCACCGTGTCGGGCAGACTCTCGCCTTTCGACACCGACGAATACTTCACTTCGTTGATTGGGATGACGCTGCCGCCAAGCCGTTCCATCGCCGCCGTGAACGACGACGACGTGCGCGTGGAGGGTTCATAGAACAGGTTCGCCAAAATCTTGCCTTTCAGCAGGTCGAAGGTCCCAATGCGCTCGACCATGCCGCGCATTTCGTGCGCCACGCCGAAGACGTATTCAAGGTCGTCGCGGCTGAATTGTTTGACGGAAATAATGTCCTTGCCGTACCAGTCGGCTTTTTTGTTCTCGCCGAAGGGCAGGTAGGGGTTAAGGGAGGGGGTTGGCATAAGTTGGTCTCCTTTGTTAGGGTCGGATAGTCCGATAGTCTGATAGTCTTATAGTCTTATAGTCTGATAGTCGAATAGGCTGATGGTCGAATAGGCTGGCGGCGGTTGTCTTCCCTCGTCAACGAAACAAGTGATTCGCCAGCGGAATGACATTAATCAACGGCTCTTCGTAGGGATGATTTTTTTTGACGACTTTGACGGCTTCCTCCGCCAATTCCCGCCTGCAATTGACTTCAAGTTTGTATTCAGCCGTCTCGGTAATCTTGTTTTCCTCGCCTGAAAACGGATTGGAGCCTGGCAGGGGACGAAAGAATCCGCGCGCCGGAATCAGCGCAACGCAGTGGTCGTAGTTTCCAATCCGCCCGACGCCAATTTTCGCCAGTTCATCGCGGATTTTCAACGCATATTCCTGCGGGACGAAAATCTCAAGTTTTACATCGGTAAAGTTTTGCATATTGTCTCCTTTGTCAAATAAAAAACTTCCGAAGCCGTCAAGGCTTCGGAAGTTAAAAAGGGCTGCCCGCTTTCCTTCCCCCATGAGACGACAAATTTGCGGCGTTCCATATCCCCGCCATTATACCCGCTTGTCGAA
This sequence comes from Chloroflexota bacterium, assembly GCA_020217065.1. Lineage (GTDB taxonomy): Bacteria > Chloroflexota > Anaerolineae > Anaerolineales > Villigracilaceae > Villigracilis. The sequence continues at coordinate 2,407 of JAIWOB010000021.1, forward strand.
TTTGCGGGAAAGAAACGTCCCGAAGATTTTCTCTTCGGGACGCTCGGAACTTACTTGATTTCGTAGGCGATATTGACCGAAACGGAGATGGTCAACTGCCCCGGCTGGATGGAAACGGAACTGTCCGCCGCCATTCCGCCCCCGCCGCCCTTGCCTTCAAACATTGGGTAGGGGCTGTTATCGTAGAAGCTGATGCTTTGAATCTCTCCCAATTTCAGTCCGGCGGCGTCCGCCAATTCTTGAGCCTGCTTCTTGGCGTCTTCGACCGCCTTGGCGCGGGCTTCCTTCACTGCGGCGGATTTATCCGCCACGTCGAATTGGATGCTGTTGATGCTGTTCGCGCCGGCGGCGATGACGTCGTCGAGGAGGTCGCCCAAGCCGTCAAGGTCGCGCACGGTGACGTAGACGGTATTGTCCACCATGTAAACCGTGCCGGTCACTTTGCCTTCGGGGCTGTACTGCTGCGAGGGCCAGATGCTGAAGTTGATGGTGCGCAGGTCTTTTTCTTCCACGCCCGCTTTCTTCAAGGCTTCCAACACGGCGTTGGTCTGGGTCTTGTTTTGTTCCACCGTTTCCGAAGCGACAGAGCCTTCCGTATGCACGCCGACGTAAATATAGGCAATATCGGGCGTCAAATACGCGGAACCCAGTCCGTTTACGTTTAACGTGCGGGCGGCAGGCTGGGCTGCCTGACTCATCACAGCGGGTCCGCAGGCGCTCAAAACGAGGGCGAACGCCAAGAGGGTAAAGATTAAGATTTTGGTACGCATGTTTATCTCCTTGTTTTAATCTGTCTGATAGACGCCGCCGTTTTCAAAAAGTTCCCTTGTTTTTTGACCAATTTACGGCTAAAATTTTTGCACAAATGTTCTAGCGAGAAGTCATGCCCATAGACTACCAGCAAATCTACGTCCAGATTCGGGAAATCGGCGCAGGCGCAAAAGAGCGGAAGAAGGCTCTTGAAGAACGGCGCGCCCTCGCCCGAAATTTGCTCGCCGCCTTTTCTTCTGAACTGGATGTCTTAAAATCCAAAGTTGAGGCAGCCAAGGCGGTTGACCCCAACATCCGCTGCGCCGTCCCGTTGAAAGAGCCTCTGGCTGCGCGCCGCCAGACCGCCGGTTCAGTTTCCAACGCGACGTTAATTGCCGCCGACGGTTCGCAAATCAACCCAGACCGGCACGCCGCCGTCCAGTTTGGATTGGTCAACGTAGGGGCAATCGCCATGCGGCTGGATTCCGGCGAAGCGCCCCTCGTCTCCACCGAAACCGAACTGCTGTTTGGCGACGACCTGGCGCCTAACGGCGTTCCCATGTCTGAAGGGATGGTCGCGCTTAAGCGCGACCTCGCCGAGCGCAGAAAGCTGGACGAGTTGTCGCAGGGATATTCGGGTCGGGTGGTCACCTTCACCGACGGTCCCATTGAGTTATGGGGCGCGCAGGGCGAAGACTCGAATGCGTTCTACGAGTTTCTCGAAAGATATAAAGATACGCTTTCCCGCCTGCAATCGCGCGGCGTGATTACCGCCGGCTACGTGGACAAGCCCTCCGCCGATTTGGTCGCGCGTCTGCTCGAAATCGCCTATGCCGACGCGGAGCAAATCAAAGGCATCCGTGAGTTCCATCCGCTGCGCGGCGTCAGCGACCGCTGGCTCTTTGGCGAGCGTGAGAATCCCCTCTTGCCGCCCGGCGAGCGTTCGGCGGTATTCAAGATACAATCAAGTTCCGAGAAAAATTACAAGGGAGCCCTCGAAGTTCACTTTTTCTATCTCAATGTCGGCGTCGAAGGGCGTCCCTGGCCCGTGCGCGTGGAAATCCCCCGCTGGGTGGCCGACGACCCCGCCCAATTGGATTTGCTCCACGCCGCGCTGGTGAATCAATGCCGTATGATGGGCAGCCGCCCCTACCCGTACCTGCTGCATCGCGCTCACGAGACGGCGATTGTCAAGGTGGAAGAGAAGCGGCAAATTGAACAACTGTTGGCAATGGAACTTCGCCGGCGTAACGAGGAAGTGGACGAAGGCTCGTACAAGCAATCCGCAAAGGATTTGCAGGGAAGAACCAGAAGATAATATCGTTGCGAAGCGACCTTTGCAACGATATATTGGAGACAATATGACGCAACAAATTGAAATCGGACGTTTACTTCGCGCAGGGACAACGGGATTCGTCGCGGGCTGCCGCGTCAACCAATTGAGCGCGCCTTCCTTCGGGGCGTTGCTCCGCGCGCCGCTGGGAGAAGGCTATCAAATATTCGGTCTTATCTACGACATCCGCATTGACGACGATGGGCTGGTGCGCCAACTCGTCACCGCCGACCACGTTTCCGAAGAGGTCATGAAAGACAACCGCGAGCGGCGCATTGTGCCGGTGGAAATGTCCGTCCTGACGGTGGGCTATGAACAGGACGGGAAGGTTATCCACCTCCTGCCGCCCCGTCCGCCGCTGAGTTTGGACGTCGTCTATTTGTGTGACGACAAAGACCTGACTCGTTTCACCGAGAAATTTGGCTATTTCAGGCATCTCCTGAACTGTAAGGACGCGCCTGTCGGCGAAGTTTTCGCCGCTCATATCTTACAGGCGGGCAGGGCAAGGGGCGCGGAGGGCGGGCGTTGGATGGAAGCCGCAACGCAGGAAATCATCGCCCTATTGCGCGACGATTACCCGGCTTTGATGTCTGCGCTGGGCGCGCTGGCGGATATTTCGTAAATCCATGAAAAACAAACAGTCCGTTTTTCTCGCGGCAGCCGGTTTTGTTCTCACCCTTCTTGCTCTTTTTGCCGATTCGCTGGGGTTGGGGAAAAAAGGCGGAGTTCCAGCCGTTCAAATCCTCGCCGCCGAAGCGGGGGCTTTGATTCTCCTGGCGGGCGTTTTTCTTTTCATCCATGGCAGGCGCGGCGATTCTTCGTCAAACCCGCTTCGCGGTCTTGGAGACAGACTTCTCGCCCAGCCAACCCTGACATGGGTTGTAACCGGCTTTGTCTTCGCTTATCTTCTGTTCTTTATTTTCCCAACCTTCCTGAACGCGCAGGCGCAATTTCAATATCCCAGCGGTTTCTTCCCCGAACGTGAACATATCGGCTTCGACATCCGCCTGACTCTCGAACACATACGCGTTTGGTTTACGGGCGAACGGGAGCCAAAGTATGTCTTTCCCCCGCTGACAACGATACTATTTACGCCCCTGCTCCTGCTGCGCTATCCAGCCAATTTCCACGTTGTTTCCGCGCTTACCCTGGCGGGCTATTTTGTCCTCAACCTATTCCTCCCGCTGCGGATATTGAGCGGCAAGAATCGCGCGCTGGTCTTTTTCGTCTTCGCCGTCTCCCTCTTTTCGCACGGACTCCAATTTGAGTTGGAAACGGGTCAGTTCTACACTCTTTCGATGGCGCTGGCGGGGACGGCAATCTATATTTTCCACAAACATCCCGCCTACAGGATTTTTTCATACCTCCTGTTCAGCCTCGCCGTTCAATTAAAAGTTGTTCCAGCCGTTTTGGTCGTGATGTTCGTGGACGATTGGCGCGACTGGAAGGGAATCGTCAAACGCTTTGCCGCGCTTGGCGTCTTTAATTTTGCCCTTTTGTTTTTGCTGGGACCTTCCTACTTTTCGCTGTTTATCGCCCACCTGCTCGACAGTCGCGCCACGCACGAATTGGAATTTAATCATTCGATTTACGCCTTCGCCGCGAACCTCGCGCATTCCGCGAGTTGGCTTGAAGCGCTTCTGTACGCCGTTTTCTTTCTCTGTTTTTTGACGGTTTTGGCGGCGGCGTACCGCCGCAATGAGAGCGGGTTCAACGCCAGCCTGTTCATGGCGTGCGTTATCGGCGCCCTGCTTTTGCCGTCCATCAGCCACGATTACAAATTGACCATGCTGACCGCCCCCTTTATCGTATTCATGGCGGCGTATGAGGCGCGAGACTCGCTCTGGGCGCGGGCGGTTTCGATTTTGGCGCTTACCGCCGCTGCCTTCGCCTATTCCGCAACCCTCTTCCCGCCTACGGCGCGGCAAGGTATGGAAAACGCCCTGCCGTTCCTGTATGTCGTTTTGATTTTGACGCCTTTGCTGGAATTTATTCGCAAGAAAAAAGAATCGCTTTGATAAAAAGAGGCTGCCATGTTGGATAAAAAAGACAGGATTGGCTATATCGTCAGCGGCGGATTAAAAGAATCGTTCCGCGCGCGGCTTACGGTCCCAGCGCAGGAGGTGCAGGAGGGCGCTTTCGTCGTCATGGAACATTTAAACTGGCGGTATTACGGCTTGGTGACCGACATCCAACTCGGCGCCACCGACCCGCGTTTCGCCGACGAGCAGACCGAAGAGCGCCTGCCGCCCATGCTGGCGAAAGCCCTGCACGGACAAACCCTCTACGCCGACCTTGAAATTCTCCCTGCGCTGATGCAGGACATCGGTCCCGATTTGGCTTCGCCTGAATATAAACTCTGGCGGGCGGAAAATCCCGAAGACCCAAACCCGATTCCGGTGAAGACCGTCCCGCCGCATCACACCCCCGTCAGCTTGGCGAAACCCGAACACATCGCGGGGATTTACGGCGACCCTGACAAGAAAGGCAACTTTGTCATCGGCTACACCCGCGAGCAGGGACATCCCGTCTGCATTAACCTCGAAAGATTCGTCCAGCGTTCGTCGGGAGTCTTTGGCGCCACCGGCACAGGCAAGTCTTTTCTCACGCGGCTTTTGCTGGCGGGCTTGATGAAATACGACCGCGCCGCCGTGCTGGTTCTCGACATGCACAACGAATACGGTTTCGACGATAGGGCTTCGGACACGAACAAACCCGTCAAAGGCTTGAAGACTCTCTTCAAGAGCAAGGTCAACTGCGTGGGCTTGGGGGCGGGGACGACCATCCGCGGCGGGCAAGTGGATTTTAACCTTGAGATTGCGATGGACGACATCTCCACCGCCGACGTGGAAACCCTCACCCGCGAGTTGAATCTGCGCGAGACGACTCCCACCACGCTGAACGCTTTGTACGCCTCGTTTGGCAAGGGCTGGTTCAGGGCGTTCAAAGCGATGAATCAACAAGAGGTCGAAATCGAAGACGACAAAGGGCGCGTGAAAAAAGTTCCGCATCCCGACAGCGTGGCGGCGTGGGCGAATCAAAACGGCGTGAACGTGATGGCGGCGGTGGGATTGCAGGACAAACTGCGCCGTCTCTTCGACAAGCCCTACATCGTGGACAAGCCCGCATCGGATTCGGTGGCGCAAATCATTCAGTCGCTGGAGGCTGGAAAGCATGTCGTCCTGTCGTTCGGCGAATACGAAAGCGACCTGGACTACCTGCTGGTCTCGAATCTGTTGACCCGCAAAATCCGCGCGGCGTGGGAGAAGAAGACCAACGACTTTCGCGCGCACGGCTCGCTGGAACCACGCCCGCTGATTATCGTGGTCGAGGAGGCGCACAAACTGCTCAACCGCGAAATGGCGGCGCAGACGACCTTCGCCACCATCGCCCGCGAACTCCGCAAATATTACGTCACCCTGCTCATCGTGGACCAGCGCCCGTCGCAAATCTACGACGAGGTGATGTCGCAGCTTGGCACGCGCATCAGCGGCTGGCTTGGCGACGACCTCGATATTCAAGCCGCGCTTTCGGGTCTTTCGGGACGCGACTCCCTGCGCGGAATGCTGGCGCGCCTGCAGCCCAAAGAGGAGGTTCTGCTTCTCGGCTGGGGAGTCCCGATGCCGCTGCCCGTGCGTTCCCGCAGATATGACGAGGCGTTTTGGAAGGAAATGGGAGACGGGAAGAAAAGCCGCGAGGAGAATTTAAGAGAATTGGGGTTTGGCGGGTAGGGTAAAATTCCCGCCATGACCGACGAAAAAGAATATTTTCCCAAAGTTGCAATGTCCATTGCGGCTCACCCGGACGACCAGGACTTTACGGTTGCCGGGACTCTGGCAAAATGGGCGCGGGCTGGATGCAGGGTGATTTCCGTTCTCGTCACCAGCGGCGATGCAGGCTCAAACGACATCGCCCACGATGCGGCGCACAAGCCCGCGCTGGCGAGAATCCGCGAGGCGGAGCAGCAAGCCGCCAACGCCGCGCTTGGCGTGGCTGAAACCGTTTTTCTGCGTTATCCCGATGGAGAACTTGCCCCAAGCCTGGAGCTGCGAAAGGACTTGACCCGCCTCATCCGCCAGTATCAACCCGACGTCGTGGTGACGGGCGACCCCGACGCCCGCTTCTACGGAAACGAATATATCAATCATCCCGACCATCGCGCCGCCGCCGAAGCCGCCGTGTATGCGGTTTTTCCGTCCGCCGGCTCAAGACTCATTTTCACCGACTTGCTCGAAGCGGGGTATGAGCCGCATAACGTCAAGCGGCTCTATCTTCACGGCGTGGAAAAGCCCGATACCTGGGTTGACATCCGTGAAACTTTCGAAACAAAGCTGGAAGCCCTGAAAAAGCACGTCAGTCAACTGGATACGCACAATGTGGATGAGTGGATGCGCGAGTGGGCAAAAGAGGAAGGAAAAGAAAAGGGATTGGAATTTGCGGAAGCCTATAAGGTGATGGTCTTGCGGAAAGAGCGGGAAGAGTAGGACGCGAAGCGCGCTTCAGGTCAGGCTTTTTGCGCTATCAGCAGCCAATCCCAGGGGTAAGGCTCGCCCATCCACTCCGGGGTCTGTTCGTCTTCCATCTCGGTTTTCCAGTCGTACTCCATCTTTAGGATTTCCAAGACTTCGAGCCCCATTTCCTCCCGCGCCAATACGAGCAATTCCTCGCGCAGGTAATGTTTGGTCGGCTCGGTGCCGCGGATGAACACCCCCCGCGCCGTCTGTTCGGGGTTGAGAATACAAAAAGGTTCGATGGCGTCTTCCGCAGCCTGAGGCGAAAATCCGTCCCTGCGATACCATTCGATTTCGCGGAAATAGCTGTAGAGCAGAGATTCCACCGAAGGCACATTTAACAGCAGGTGGCCGCCCGGCTTCAGGCGAGACGCCATCCCGCGCAGAAAGTCCAGGCGTTTTTCAAGGGCGGGCATCAGGACGGCGTTGAGGGAAATAATAAAATCCACCGCCGGCAGGCGCTCCGCCGCTTGCGTCAAGTCCGCTTGTAAAATGCGGACGTTTTGAATGCCCTCGCAGCGCCGGCGGGCAATTTCCAGCAGTTTGTCGGAAAAATCATATCCATACACAACGCCAAATTTTTCCGCCAGGTAGGGCAGCGCCTTTCCAGGACCGCAGCCAAAGTCCGCCGCCGATTTTTCAGGAGAAGCGAATCGCTCCACCATGCGGCGCACCGTTTCTGAGCGCCCGTACGTGAAGGCGTCAATCACATACTCGTCGTATTCGCTGGCAAACCCGTTCCAATAATTGACATCCATAAGAGAAATCCTTGTCGTGGATAGAATGCGTCCGAAAGGCGAGTTCCGGACGGGGTTAATACAACGCCTTTTCCAAAATCCCGCTTAACTCTTCTTCGGTGAGCGCAACCGGATTTCCTTTTGTGCTGCTTGCTTTCATCGTCTTTTGAACCGTCGCCGGAATCTGCGCCGCAGTCATGCCGTAAAATGAGAGAGGGGGAACGCGCAATTCCTTGACAAGTTCAGCGACCCAGCGGACTCCG
>JAIWOB010000022.1 GCA_020217065.1 Chloroflexota bacterium
GGGTTCCGACTATCTCGGCGACCAGGACGCCATCGAATTCATGTGTCAGGAAGCGGTCAACGCTGTGTATGAACTCGAACACATGGGATTGCCTTTTGACCGCACGCCCGACGGCAAGATTTCCCAGCGTCCCTTTGGCGGGCATACCAACAACGAGACGGGCAAACCCGTCCGCCGCGCGGCGCATGCCGCCGACCGCACGGGACACATGATTCTTCAAACCCTGTACCAACAGTGCTTGAAGAACAAAGTCCAATTCTTTGATGAGTTCCAAACGCTGGATTTCATTCACGTCAATGGAAGGACTGCGGGCGTGGTGGCGGTGGAGCTTGCAACGGGCGAACTGCATGTCATTCATGCCAAAGCGGTCATCTTTGCCACCGGCGGACACGGGCGCATCTTTGAGGTGACATCTAACGCTTACGCCTATACGGGCGACGGCGCGGCGATTCTCCTGCGGCAGGGCTTCCCGCTCGAAGACATGGAATTCTTTCAATTCCATCCGACGGGCATTTACAAACTCGGCATTCTCATCACCGAAGGCGTGCGCGGCGAAGGCGGCGTTCTCATCAACGGCGCGGGCGAACGTTTTATGCCAAAGTACGCGCCTACAGTCAAAGACCTCGCCTCGCGCGATGTCATCAGCCGCGCCATCTACACCGAAATTCGTGAGGGGCGCGGCGTGAACGGACAGAACTACGTCTATCTGGACGTCCGCCCTGAATCGGTCATCAAGTATGCGGCGCTGGATGGGCGCACCAATCCGGACGGTTCGCCCTATACCATCACAGGCGAACAAGTTTTGGCGAAACTTCCCGATATTGTCGACTTCTGCCGCGTTTATCTCGGCGTTGACCCTGTTACTCAAATGATGCCCATCCAGCCGACGGCGCACTACACGATGGGCGGCATCCCCACCAATAAGTTTGGCGAAGTGGTTATTGACGATAAGAACGCCGTGTTTCCCGGTTTGTATGCGGCGGGCGAATGCGCCTGCGTTTCGGTTCATGGAGCGAATCGGCTTGGCACGAATTCCCTGCTTGACTTGGTGGTCTTCGGCAAATATGCGGGTCTCAAAGCCGCGGAGTACTCGAACCAGACCGATTTTGCGCCCCTGCCCGCCGACGCGGAATCAGCCTCGAGTTCGCAATTCGAGACCTTGAAGAACGGCTCTGGCAAGGAAAACGTCTTCAAGCTGTCCACCGAGTTGAAGAAGGTCATGTTCGCCAATGTCGGCATTTATCGCAACGAGAAGGATATGGCGTCGGCGTTGGAGAAAGTCCGCGAGTTGAAGTCCCGCTTCAAGGAAGTAAAGGTGGCGGACACAGGAAAGATTTTCAACACCGAACTGCTCAACGCCTGGGAATTCGGCAACATGCTCGAAATTGCGGAAGTGGTCGCCGCCAGCGCCCTCAACCGCAAAGAGTCCCGCGGCGGACATTCCCGCGAAGACTATCCCAACCGCGACGATGCGAACTGGCTCAAGCACACGTTGATATGGAATAGAAACGGCAAACTTGAAATCGGTTACAAGCCGGTGACGATTACCAAATATCAACCCAAGGCGCGTGTTTATTAAGAGGCGAGCATGGAAATTACACTCAAAGTTTTCCGATACAACCCTGAAAAAGATAAGCGCGGGCATTACGAAGTTTACAAAGTCGAAGGCGTTGAAAATGACCGCGTATTGGACCTGCTTGAATACATCAAGGGCAATTACGACGGAACCTTATCCTTCCGCCGCTCGTGCGCGCATGGAGTCTGCGGTTCGGACGCTATCCGCATCAATGGGCGCAACATGCTGGCGTGCAAGACCCTCGTCCGCGACGTGGGCGAGAAGATTACCGTCGAGCCGGTGCTTGGCTTGAAAATCGTCAAAGATTTGATTGTGGATATGGAGCCGTTCTTCGATAACTACAAAGCCGTGCTTCCATATTTCATCAACAACTCGCCCCTTCCCGAAAACGGACGCGAACGCCTGCAAAGCCCTGAAGCCCGCGCCCGCTTCGACGAGACGACCAAATGTATCTTGTGCGCCTGCTGTACCACGTCTTGTCCCTCGTATTGGGCGAACGGCAATTATTACGGTCCCGCCGCGATTGTCACCGCTCACCGTTTCATCTTCGACGACCGCGACGAAGCCGCCGCCGAGCGCTTGCAAATCCTGAGCGAGACCGACGGCATTGCCCGCTGTCACACGGCATACAACTGTACGGAAGCCTGTCCGCGTGAAATCAAAATTACAAAGGTTATCGGCGAAGTCAAGATGGCGATGGTGACGGGAAAGTTAGATTGAGTTTGGCAAGCGGCAACTAAAAATAAAAGACCGCGCTCATGCAAGCGCGGTCTTTTGCGCGAGGGGAAAACTACTTCTTTTTTGCGGGCTTTTTCGCAGATTTTTTCACGGGCTTTTTTGCGGCGGTCTTTTTAGCGGCTGCCTTTTTGGCTGCGACCTTTGATTTTTGACCTGCGGCTTTCTTCGCCGCGGCTTTCGTTTTTTCGGCTTTGGGAGCCTTGTCCATCCATTCAATGACCGCGTCGCCGAACTCTGAACATTTGATTTCCTTTGCGCCGTCCATCAGGCGGGCGAAATCATAGGTGACGGTTTTTGCGGCAATGGCGCCTTCCATGCCCTTGACAATCAAGTCGGCTGCTTCGTTCCATCCCAGGTAACGCAGCATCATCTCGCCGGAGAGGATAACCGAGCCGGGGTTGACCTTGTCCAAGTCGGCGTATTTGGGCGCGGTGCCGTGCGTGGCTTCAAAAATGGCGTGACCTGTTTCGTAGTTGATGTTCGCGCCGGGAGCGATTCCTATGCCGCCGACTTGCGCCGCCAGCGCGTCGGACAGGTAATCGCCGTTCAGGTTTAGGGTGGCAATCACGTCATAGTCCTTCGGGCGAATCAACACAAATTGCAGGGTTACGTCGGCGATGGAATCTTTGATGAGCAGTTTGCTCTTCCACTTGCCGTCGCCGTGCGTATCCCACAAAGCCAGCGCCTCTTCCACTTCCTTCTTGATGGACGCCTGCTGGTCGGGACTCATCATCTCGAAGCCGGGGTCAATCATTCTGGCGTTCTCTTCCACCGTCAAAGCGGGCTTGGCTTCCTTATTGCCCAAAATCCAGGTCTCGCGCTCGGTCACAATCTCGTTGCGGAACTCGCGCTTGGCAATGGCGTATCCCCAGTCTTTGAACGCCCCTTCTGTGAATTTCATGATATTTCCCTTATGGACAAGGTTGACGCTCTTGCGCTTGTTCTTCAACGCCCATGAAATCGCCGCGCGGACGAGGCGCTCTGTCCCTTCCACTGAAACTGGCTTGACGCCAATGCCCGCCGTCTCGGGAAAACGAATCTTGGCGTATTCCTTCGGGAAGGCTTCCTTGAATAAATCCTTGAACTTCTGATTTTCTTCCGTGCCGTACTTGAATTCGATTCCGGTGTAGATGTCTTCCGTGTTTTCGCGGAAGATGACCATATCTACGAATTCGGGGTGGCGCACCGGCGAAGGAACGCCTTGATACCAGCGGACAGGGCGTTGACAAACGTACAAATCAAGGAGTTTGCGGAGGGCGACATTCAACGAACGGATTCCGCCGCCAATGGGCGTGGTCAACGGTCCCTTGATGCCGACCAGAAACTCCTTAAAGGCTTCAGTCGTTTCGTCTGGAAGCCAGGTGTTGAACATCTTGTAAGACTTTTCGCCGGCGTACACTTCCATCCAATGGATTTTGCGCGCGCCGCCGTAGGCTTTTTCCACAGCCGCGTCGAAAACGCGGGCTGCGGCGCGCCAAATATCCCGCCCTGTGCCGTCGCCCTCCACATAAGGAATGATTGGATTGTTGGGAACCTTGAGTCTTCCGTTTTCGATTGAAATTTTTGCCCCCCCTTCGGGAACTTTGACGTTTATGTATGGCATGTCTTTCTCTCCTTGGCGTATTTTGACGCATTATAACAGCGAGCGTCCTATTAATGATTTGAATCTCTTCCGTTGCGAGGCTCTCTCCTCGCAGGCTGAAAGACCGCTTTGCGCCGCTTCCAGCGACAGACGTTGAAAAAAGCGATTTCCGTCAGCCAGACTCTTAAATTTGTGGACTTTGTTTTTGCGAATTTTTTGTTCGCGCCCGCCTTGACTTACGCCTTGCGCCGGCGTATAATAATCAGGTTGGACGAAAAAAAGCCAAACATACACAGCAAGCGCTTGAGGAAATTCCTCGGAGCGCTTGCCTTTGTTTGTCTCTGCGCGACAGCGGCTATGCGCCGCGCAGAGATTGTTGAATAGGCGCTTTAATTTTTTATTTAGGAGAGTACCCAGTGGAAACGAAGGGACTGACCGCGCTCCGCATCAGCCTCGCCTCGCCGCAAACCATTCTTTCTTGGTCATACGGCGAGGTGCTGAAACCCGAAACCATTAACTACCGCCGCCTCCGCCCCGAAAAGGACGGTTTGTTTTGTGAGGCGATTTTTGGACCCACCCGCGACTGGCAGTGCTACTGCGGGAAGTATAAGAATCCCCGCTACAAGGGCATCACCTGCGATAAGTGCGGCGTCGAAGTGACCCGCTCCGCTGTGCGCCGCGAACGCATGGGGCATATTGCTCTTGCCACCCCGGTAGCGCACATTTGGTACACCCGGCGTATTCCGTCTCAAATGGGAATGCTGCTCGACATCTCACGCCGCAATCTTGACCGCGTCCTCTATTTCGCCCAATATATTGTGACCTATGTGGACGAAGAAGCCCGCAAAAAAGCTTTGCAGCGTTTAGAGGATGAAATTTCCGTCTCTGAGCGCGAACAGGCGGCGACGATTAACGCCAAGATTGCCGAAATCAAACAAGCCCGCGACCACAAAATCGCCGAGCTCAAGCAGCGCCAGGCTTCCATCGAGCAGGGATACGACGAAGGCATTGCCGAGCAAATGGACCCTATCATCAAGGAAGGGCAAAAACTCGAAAAACTGCTCCAGGAGCAGATGGGCGAGGCGGCAAAGAAAACCATCGTTTTTGAATCCACCGGCGAAAAAATTCTGGACGCCGGCGATAAAGTCGGCAGCAAGCATATCGCTCACGTTCAAAAGAGCGTTCAAAAGAAATTGGAGACGCTTGAGAACGAGTTGAAAGATAAGAAACAGCGCGAATTGGAGGAAATCAAGAACCAGATTGCCGCCATTAAAGCCCAGGCGGATTTGGAAATGGAAGCCCTGCGCGGCGTGCTGGAAAACGATAACTCCGCCTCCGCCAACCAATCTTCGCGCTTGCGCGACGAACTGTTGGAGCTGCGTCCGTTTACCTTTTTGAGCGAAATTCGTTACCGCGAACTCAAACAACGCTGGGGACAGGTTTTCCGCGCCGACATGGGCGCCGAGGCGTTTTACGATATTCTTGAACGCCTCGACCTGGATAAGTTGGCTGAGGAACTCTGGCATGAAGTTAAGACCACCAAAAGCAAGCAAAAACGCAAGAAGTCCACGACCCGCCTGAAGGTGGTGGAAGCCTTCAGGCGCTCCGGCAACAACCCCGCGTGGATGATTCTTACCGTTCTGCCGGTTATCCCGCCCGACCTGCGTCCGATGGTGCAACTGGACGGCGGACGCTTTGCCACCTCCGATTTGAACGACCTCTATCGGCGCGTTATCAACCGCAACAACCGGTTGAAGAGGCTGCTTGAACTTGGCGCGCCCGACGTCATCATCCGCAACGAGAAGCGCATGTTGCAGGAAGCGGTGGACAGCCTGATTGACAACAGCCAGCGCGGAAAAGCGCTCTCCCGCCGCGGACGCCGCGAACTTAAATCGTTGAGCGATATGCTGAAAGGCAAGAAGGGGCGCTTCCGCCGCAACCTGCTCGGCAAGCGCGTGGATTATTCGGGACGCTCCGTGATTGTCGTTGGTCCGCAGTTAAAGTTGAATCAGTGCGGTCTTCCGAAAAGCATGGCGCTCGAACTCTATCGTCCTTTTGTCATCGCCAAATTGGTGCAGAATAATTATGCGGCAAACGTTAAAGGCGCGCGCCGCCTTATCGAGCGCAACCGTCCCGAAGTGTGGGAAGCCCTTGAAAGCGTCATCGGCGACCGTCCTGTAATGTTGAATCGCGCCCCCACCTTGCATCGTCTCGGAATTCAGGCGTTCGAGCCTATTCTTATCGAAGGTTCCGCCATTCAATTGCATCCTCTCGTGACCACCGCTTTCAACGCGGACTTTGACGGCGACCAGATGGCGGTGCATGTTCCGCTTTCCATGAAGGCGGTTCAGGAAGCCCGCGAATTGATGCTTGCCACAAGAAACCTCCTCAAGCCTGCCGACGGCGAGCCGATTATTTCTCCCTCGAAGGACATGGTTCTTGGCGTTTACTACCTGACGATGGAGCAAAAAGCCGCCCACAAGGGAGACGGGCGCGCGTTCGCCAGCATGGATGAGGTGGAACTTGCCTATGCTCTTGAACAGGTGGAAGTGCATACTGAAATTAAACTGCGCGCCAAAACCTGGTACGACGATAAAGGGAATCGCCTTCCGCAAGCCGAAACCCGCATGCTCAACACCACCGTTGGGCGCGTCTTGTTCAATCGCGTCTTGCCAGAGCAAGTTCAATTTAACAACAAAAAATTGGACAAAGGCGGCGTCAAAGACCTAATCGCCGAAGTATATGAATTGTGCGGGCGCGAAGTCACCACTGAAGTGGCGGACGCCATCAAACGTATCGGTTTTGAATACGCCACCAAGTCTGGCACGACCCTGGCGGTGGCGGATATTTCCATTCCGCCGGAACGCAAGTCCATTATTGACGAAGCTCTCAAACAAGTCGAAGTGGCGTTGCGCGATTTTCGCCGCGGTTTGTTGACCGAACAGGAGAAGAACGAGCGCGAAATTCAAATTTGGCAGGAAACCACCGAGCGGGTCGGCGGCGCAGTAAAGCGTCACATGGACCCCGACGGCAATCTCTCTATTATGGCGACCTCCGGCGCCACCAAGGGCGGTTTCTCTACCATCTCGCAATTGGCGGGAATGCGCGGTTTGATGGCGGACCCTTCCGGGCGCATTATCCCCATGCCCATCCGCTCCAACTTCCGCGAGGGGCTTACGGCGCAGGAATACTTTATTTCCACGCACGGCGCGCGTAAGGGGCTTGCCGATACCGCCCTTCGCACAGCCGACGCAGGCTACCTAACCCGCCGTCTGGTGGATATTGCCCAGGATATCATCATCAACGAGCATGACTGTGGCACGCAGGACGGCGTGTGGATTCGCAAGGCGGATGATGTCGCCGGTCAGTCCATGACCAGCCGCATTTACAGCCGTTTGTTGGCGGAACGCGTCCTTGACCCGAAGACAGGCGAAACGCTCGCCGAACGAGACGACGTGATTACGCATGAGTTGGCGCGCCGGATTGTCAACGCGGGCGTGACGGAAATTAAAGTCCGCTCGCCCATGACCTGCGAGCTGTCGCATGGGATTTGCGCCAAGTGTTACGGGATTGACTTAGGACGCGGCGAGCTGGTCGAACTGGGGGCGGCGGTCGGCATCGTCGCCGCGCAATCCATTGGCGAGCCAGGCACCCAGTTGACCCTGCGCACCTTCCACACCGGCGGCGTCGCTTCACAGGGCGCGGCGGATATCACCACCGGTCTGCCCCGCGTGGAGGAAATCTTTGAAGCGCGCAAGATGCCCAAAGGCGAAGCCATCGTCGCTGAAATTTCCGGCATTGTGCGAATCGCGCAATCTGAAAAATACACCGACATGCGCGAACTCCACATCGAATATGCTGAAATGGTTCACGACGAATACGTCATTCCGGAAGATTGGAAGTTTGTCGCCAAAGATGAATCCGAAGTCCAGGCGGGCGACATCCTTGCCTCAAAAGACAAGGCGACTATCGTCGCCCAGCACGGCGGGCGCGTTGCGGTGGAAAAGAAAGACCACAAGATTATCGTATCCTACGAGCGGCGCGAAGAAGTTGTCGAAGAAATTCCGACCTCCTCCCGCCTGCTTGTCCGCGACGGAAGCCGCGTGGAAGCCGGACAGCCCCTGACGGAAGGGTCGCTCAACCCGCATCGCGTGCTGAAAATTCAGGGACGCGAAGCCTGCCAGATGTACCTCATGACCGAAGTTCAAAAGGTGTACCGCTCGCAAGGACAGAATATCCACGACAAGCATTTTGAGGTCATCATTCGCAAGATGCTCAGTAAAGTGCAAATTACCCGCCCCGGCGACACCAAGTTCCTGCCTGGCGACGCAGTGGACCGCCTTGAAATTCGCAAAGCGAACGAAGAACTTATCGCCCAGGGCAAACAGCCCGCCAAATTCCAGGAGATTTTGCTTGGCGTGACGAAAGCCTCGCTCAGCACCGATTCCTTCCTTTCCGCCTCTTCCTTCCAACACACGATTAAGGTGTTGGCTAGCGCGGCGATTGGCTCGACCACCGACCCGCTTTTTGGCTTGAAGGAGAACGTCATCATCGGCAAACTCATTCCGGCGGGAACGGGCTTTAAGCATGGGCGTTTTGTGGACGAGCAGGCGCAGAACAATTCGTCGCAATGGTCGCAAACGCCGGATACCGCCGCCGGCGATTAGGCGGCGCGTCAACCGTTGACGATGGGAAGCGGCTCCAGGCGAGCCGCTTCTTGTATAATTGCGTCATGCCCGCTTACGTTCGCTCGAAAAAACCAATCGGGTTTCCAACGCGGGGGAAAACCGCGTCGAACCGTCTGCGGCGGGTGGATAATTTTATTTTGCTTTACGAGCCCTCCCTGTTGACGCGGGGGGATGAACCGTTCCGAAACGCATTGTTCGTAGATTTGGGTTACGGCTTTGACCCCCGAACCACTCTCGAAAGCGCCCACCGTTTCAGGAAGGTGAACCCAAACCTTGCCGTTCTCGGCGTTGAAATTGACAAGGAACGGGTAAAAGCGGCTCTGCCTTACGCCAATTCCACAACTCATTTTCGCTTGGGAGGATTCAATCTGCCGCTGCTGCCGGGCGAAACCGTGCGCTTGATTCGCGCCTTCAATGTCTTACGGCAGTATGAAGAAAAGGATTTTCGTCCCGCTTACGAAACGCTCTCTCGTTATGTTTTGCCGGGCGGCTTGATGCTCGAAGGCACATCGAACCCGTACGGCAGTTTGTGGGCGGCGAATGTAGCCAGAAGGATGGAGGACGGCGCCTCCGCTCAGGACAACGCCGAAGGCTGGAAAATGGAAGCGCTGGTCTTCAGCGCCAACTTTCGCGCCAACTTCGGCGCGGGCTTTGACGTCGCAGATTTTCAAGCGACCCTGCCGAAGAACTTCATCCATCGTGTCGCGCCGGGCGAGCCGATTTATGATTTCTTCGAAGATTGGAAGCGCGCCGCCGCGGAGACTTCGGCGATAAAAGTCTTCGGCATAAGACAATGGTTTGCCGCTTCCGCAAAAGCCCTTGCCGCAAAAGGGTATCGCATTGATTTGCGGAAAAAGTGGCTGGCGGGGGGCTGGCTGATTTGGAAACAGGAATGAAAAAAATTCTCCCATCCCTTTTTTTGTTGTCTTTTGCCCTTGCCGCGTGCGGCGGCTCTTTTGCTGCGGAGCCTGCGGCGACGCAGCCGTCTCTTAAGTTCAAAAATACGATAGTCAGCCTGACTTTCGACGACGGCGACGCCGACAACTATTCCGTGCGCCATATTTTGGCGGAAAATCATTTGCGCGCCACTTTCTATGTGATTAGCGGATTTACCAACACCAACGGTTATATGACCGTCGGGCAACTCCGCGATTTGTATAACGACGGTCACGAGATTGGAGGTCATACCCTCAGTCACGTCAGCCTGTTGGATGTGCGCGGGGACGACCTGCGGCGCGAAATCTGTCAAGACCGCGCCAATCTCATCGCCTTCGGCTTTGACGCGGTTTCCCTCGCTTATCCCTATGGGCATCATGACGACGAAGCCAAACAGACGGCGGCGGCGTGCGGCTATAAAAATGCGCGCGCCGTTTCCGACGGTCCTGAGACGCTTCCCCCCGCCGATGGTTACGCCTT
>JAIWOB010000023.1 GCA_020217065.1 Chloroflexota bacterium
GCGAGCCATGCCTTATATTGTCGCCGAGACGCGCCTGCCCAAGATGCTGCGCTATGTCACCGAAGCCGAGAATGGCGGCGGGGGATGGGTGATTTTTGTCTTTCATCATGTCTGCGACGGGTGCGACCCATACGCCGTCTCTCCACAGACTTTCGCCGAGTTTGCCGTATGGCTTGGCGAGCAGCAAGCCAATGGGCTTATTGTAAAAACGGTGGGCGACGTCATGGGCGCAGAATAGATTTACGCCCCGAGCAAAAACCTGCGGAATGTAAGTTTGGAGATGGTAATCAATTGTTCAGCCTCTTTGTCTTGTCGGATGAAGTCCCGCCTCATGGCATGGAAGTCGGCGGAAGCCGACTCAAAACCAGCCCCCCCATGTTGTGGATAAAAAAAGACCGAGGGGAAAATCCTCGGTCCGCCATCCTTTGTCCACGGTCTTCTAATCGTCGCCGAGAGAGGCGATTGCCCGCAAAAGACCAAAGACCAGCGCGCCGAGTTTCAACCCTTCGCCGGCGGTTATGGCGGTTTCGCGTTCGTTTTTTTCCGCGCGGCGGGTGAGGAGCAGGGCGGCAATCAGCCCTGTCGCCGCGCCAATTAACGCGCCGAAGAAAATGACTTTGCTTTTGTTCATGGAGCGCCTATCCTTTCGAAGAATGCTTTTATCAAACCGATGAAGCCTTCGACGGCAATCACGGGTTTAACAACCATATTCGCGCCGCGGATAATATATCCTCGCGCAAGCGCGGCATACTCCTGCGCGACGCCCGTGTAACGCGGCAGGGCGTTCAGCGCGCGCGACATTGCGTAAATCAGACCGACAAGAACGGCGAGCGTAACCAATCCGGCAATCAAAACGGGCGTCGCAAGCCAGATGACGGAAACCGCCGCCCAACGCCCTACATCGCCGTCCCCTTGAAAGGCTGCGAAACTAATCAGCGCAGCCATGCCAGCCAGCGCCAACGCGCTCAGAAGCGTTGGCAAAAGAATTTGGATATTGCGCTGTTTGCGATGTAGTTGATAAGAGGCGTGTTGCGGCGCGGCGCCGGAGCGAAATTTCTCCAACGGGCTTGAAAGTTCGGTTTTCATCGCTCCTATTTTAGCATAAATGTAATCTCCCAATCTGCTCTTATCCCCTGTATAATGGGCGGCATGATTAAATTCAATATCCCCGGTATTGGCGAATACCAAATCGAATATCTGGCGATGGACGTCAACGGCACTTTGGCGCTGGACGGGCAACTGCTGGACGGCGTTGCGGAAAGGATTGCGGCGCTGCGCCCAAGCCTGACCATTCACCTGCTCACCGCCGACACGCATGGAAAACAGGCGGTCATTGACCGTCAACTGGAACTGAACGCGACGCGCATTGCCCCGGGCAACGAAGCGCTTCAAAAGGCGGAATTTATCCGTAAACTTGGCTGTGAAAAAGTCGCAGCCATTGGGCAGGGCGCAAACGACGCGGATATGCTTGCGGCGGCGCGTCTTGGCGTCTGCGTGATGTCCGCCGAAGGGGTCGCCAAACAAACCCTTCTCGCCGCCGACCTGATTGCTCCGGATATTCTCTCCGCGTTGGAACTATTCCTAAATCCGCTGCGGATTGTCGCAAGTTTGAGAAAATAAACGTCAAGCGAAAATCGTTCGCAAAGCGCAAGACTGCCGATTCGCGCAACAAAGTCAAACTATGTCCCTTCCCGAAGAACCGATTTTTCCCGCCGACCCCGCTCCTCAGAAAGCCCCTGAGCCGCTTCCTCCGCCCAGGCGCGATGGACCCCGCCGCCGGCGCGCCACCCGCCGCAGCATGATTCCCTCCGACGCGCAAGGACAGGCGGCGTTTGTCTTCGACCTTTCGCGGCGCGCCTATCCGTCGGTGGAGTTGTTTGTCTTTTCTCTGGCGTGCGGCGCCATCATTGGGTTGGGCTTCCTTCTCGACTCGCAAGCCGTCCTGTTGCTGGGGATTCTCGTCACCCCGTTGATGACGCCCTGGGTCGGTTTTTTGCTTGCCCTAATGAGCGGTTCGCTGCGTTTCTTATTTGAAACCCTCATGGCGCTGCTCTTGAGCGCGGTCATCGTTTTTTTGGGCGGATTGTTATCGGGCTTTGCCGCGCGTCCTTTTCTGCCGATGACGCTGGATAACGTCTTTATCCATACCCGCCTTTGGATTCCAGCCTTGGCTGTGCTTGCGGTGGGCGCTGTGACGCTGGTCGCTTCTTTTGCCCGTTCGGAAGAAAAGCCTTTCCTGCCGAGCGTCATTATCGCTTACGCTTTCTATCTGCCCATTAATGCCGGCGGCTTTGGTCTTGGCTCTGGCGTAGCGGGAATTTGGCCCCAGGGAATTCTCGTCTTTCTGGTTCATTTTTCTCTGGCGAGCGTTCTCGGCTTGTTGACCTTCTTTTTCATGCGGCTGCGTCCCACAATGAGGGGCGTCTTTTTGAGTCTTGCGGCTCTGATAATTTTCAGCGCGACCCTCGTTTTTCTCATGGGCGCGGGCGTCCCGTTTCCTTCTCAAGCGTTTGCGACTTTGACGCCCACCCCTATCGCCACGCCGACTCCTCAGCCTACCGCAACGCCCTCGTTGACCGCTAGTCCCAGCCCGACAGCCACCCTGACCAGCAGCCCTACGCCTTCGAAGACGCCGCCGCCTTCTTCCACGCCAACCCTGGGCGCAGTCAGCGCAACAGGACCTGCTTCCGAAACGCCCGCCCTCACCGACACGCCCGCCGCCACTGCGACTGAATCAGCCACCGTTACCCTGCCTCCGCCTCCCACCGCCACTCCTCAATTGACGTCAGGCGTCATCAAAGCCAGCGAGGGCGGCGGCGCAAACCTTAGACAGACTCCCAACGGCAAATATTTGATGACTCTCGATAACGGCGCGGCGGTCGAAATCTATCCCGACTTTCGTTTGGTGAACGGAGTGGCGTGGCTGCATGTCGTCGTAACTCGCAGCGGGCAGCGCGTGGAGGGCTGGGTGCTGGAATCGGTCGTGCTTTATTCCACGCCTGAGCCAAACTTCAGCCCGTCCGCAACGCCGACAACAGGAATTACTCCGGCGCCGTAAAAAAGGATGAAGACAAAAAACGCCTTTCACCCTCGTCTTCCATTTTTTTGAAACCCCTCCTTGGAGAAAACACATGCCCATTCATTTTGGCACCGACGGCTGGCGCGCCGTCATTTCGGATACGTTCACTTTTGACAACCTGCGGATTGTAGCGCAAGCCATCGCCGACGCAGTCGCTTCTGAACATTGGGATACGCAAAACGCTTCCCCAGGGTCGAATGGCGGCAAAACGCAAAATAAAAACAAAATCGTGGTCGGTTTTGACACGCGCTTTCTCTCGGACCGTTTTGCGGGCGAAGTGGCGCGCGTGCTTGCCGCCAACGGTTTTACGGTGATGCTGGCGCAGTCCGATTCGCCCACTCCGGCGATTTCCTACGCCGTGAAATATCATGGGGCGGTGGCTGGCGTGATGATTACCGCTTCTCACAACGCCCCGCGCTATAACGGCTTGAAACTTAAGGGCGCGTTCGGCGGTTCGGCGCTTTCGGAGCAATGCCGCCGCGTGGAAATTTACATCAACGACAATGAAGAACGGGCGCGCGGTCCAAACCTGATGGATTTCAACAAGGCGCGCGAAGCCGGTTTGATACAAAAGTTCAATCCGCTGCCGGAGTATTTCGCCCACCTGCGGACTCTAATCAACACCGACATCATCGCCGATAATCCCCAGCGCTTTGTGGTGGACGCCATGTACGGCTCGGGGCGCGGGGTGATTAAATCCTTCCTGCAAGGCACAGGCTGTGAAATCGCCGAAATTCGCGGCGAGATGAATCCCGGTTTTGGCGGGGTTCATCCGGAGCCAATTGCCAAATATCTCGGTCCTTTAGCCAGCGCGGTCAGCTCGGGTATGGGCAATTTTGGCGTCGTCACCGACGGCGACGCCGACCGTATTGGCGCGATGGACGAGCGCGGCAACTTCGTTGACCCGCATAAGATTATGGCGTTGTCTCTGAAATACTTGGTGGAAAACCGCGGCTGGACCGGCTCTGTAGTGCGCACGGTTTCTACCACCCGCATGATTGACCGCCTGGCAAAACGCTATAATTTGACTTTGCGCGAAACCCCTGTCGGCTTCAATCATATCGCCGATTACATGATGAAGGAAGACGTGCTGATTGGCGGCGAAGAATCGGGCGGTATCTCCTTCAAGGGACACATTCCCGAAGGCGACGGTCCTATCATGGGGCTTTTAATGGTGGAAATGATTGCCGCGGCGAAAAAATCTTTGCACGAGATGGTAAACGACCTGTTGGCGGATGTCGGTCCCGCCTTTTATGAGCGCGTAGATTTGCGTCTCAGCCGTCCCGTCGCCAAAGCCGAAATGACCGAGTTTCTCACGAAGAAAGCCCCCGCTCAAATTGGCGATAAAAAGGTGTTGGAAGTCAGCCAGCGCGACGGCGTGAAATACATCATGTCCGACGACTCCTGGCTGCTCATCCGCCCTTCAGGCACCGAACCTGTACTGCGGGTTTACGCCGAAGGACGGACTCAGGAAACGCTCAAGGCGTTGATGGAATACGGCAGGACTGTCGCCGAAAGCGCGGTGTAAAAAACGCCGCAGCCAAGCCCAAAAGAAGACCACAGGAAGCAGCCTGTGGTCTTCTTTACTATAAACCTTTTTTATGCGCCGTCATAAATGATTTGATTGGCGATAATGACGGGCGATACTGGTAATTATCCGTCAAACGGCTATTATTAATATTGAGGTTCATTCTTTGTTCGCCATAGGAGGTCGCCATGTCGGTCGCTTTATTCTTTGGGACGCTTTTCGGGGCGCTGGCAGGCTTCTCGACTCGAAATAAAAACTCAGCCATTTGCCAATACATTTTTGGCAAACATTCGGCTCTTGCGCGGACGGTCGGCTTGCTGGCGCTGGGCGCGATGATATTGCTCCCTTCGCTTTCGCTCGCCGGCGTCATTGCCGTCAGTTCCACGCCGTTCTTCTGGGGCGGATGCCTGGCTTGCAGTTTCATCGTCAGTTTCTTTATGACCAGCTGCCTGATGGCTGAAGAAAGCCATCAACAATCCTAGCGTCTATTTAGTCCGCAGAAGGTCAGCGTTTTCCGCAGCGTGAATGAAACTCCAGAACGCGTCTCTGGGGCGGTGGGGGGCGCTGCCGCGTTTGCGCGCCATGTAGGTAACGCGCTTCATGTTAACGCCGTGGAGCGGGACGCTAACCGCCCGTCCCAAATCGCGCAGATGCTGGCTGGCAAGTTTAGACACAAAGGAAACGCCGTAGCCGTTTGAGACGGCTTCCATGATTCCCTCTGCGCTGCCGACTTCCATGAAAATATTCAGGTCTTCGAGGCTGATGTCGAATTTCGCCAATTCGCTCAACATCACCCAGCGCGTGCCGGAAGTTTGCTCGCGGATAAGCATGGGTTCGCGGATAATTTCCGACGGCTCAATGAAAGACCTTTCCGCCCAGCGGTGACGAGCGGGGACCACCAATTCGATTTTATCCTGGAAAAACTCCTGCAATTCCACGCCCTTATCGTTTGTTTCGCGGCTGACGATTCCGAGATGGGCGTCTCCTTCCAGCAATCTCAATGCGGTTCTTTCCGGCTCGCAGGCTAAAATGCGGACTTTGATATTCGGGTAACGGCGGCAGAAGCGCGCCGCCAACTGCGGCAGGAGATATTTTCCAATACAGGTGCTGCATACGATTCGCAATTCTCCCGCGCATACGTCTTGGGCGGAAGACATCATTTCTTTCAATTCGTTCATGTCGTGGAGAAGGCGGCGCGCCCAGGGCAGCAACAGTTCGCCGGCTTCGGTCATTTTGAGCCTGCCGCCGCCTCGCACAAACAATTTGAGCCCCAATTCCTGCTCCAACGATTTGATTTGATGGCTTACAGCCGGCTGGGTGAGGTGGAGTTGTTTTGCCGCTTCAGTCAGGTTTTCGTTTTCCGCCGTGCACAGGAAAGTTTCGATTTTTTGAATATCAACCATCACGCCCTCCGTTTTGCGCGCTAAACCTTGGGCAGGTCGAGCAGCAGCGTTTCAGCCAGCAGCCTTGAGTTAACGTTTTTGTCCATTCTTTCCAGAGCGGCTTCCAAGCGGTTGACCGCGCGGCGCGCGCTGGACAGATTTAGCCTGCCCGCGAGAAATTCAATTTCCATGTTGCGGTCTATGTTAATCAGCGGCGTATCCGCCTGAGCCACGCGCAGCAGCACGTCGCGCCAGTAGGAAAGCCAGACGAGAAGCGCCTGCCGCATCGCGTCTTTGTCTTTGGAGAGTCTTTCGGCGTAGGAGAATTTTTCGACTCGCGGCGCGGGAAGCAGGGTTTGCAGGTCGTTCAAATATTCCTCGCGCTTTTCGAGGACGGTTGGGTCGTCCATCAGGCGACGGGCATAGCCGGGACGTCCGCCGCTGATATGAGCCAGCAAGCGGGCGCGTTCCTCGTCCAAGCCGCGCTCGATTAAATCGGACTCAATCGCGCCGATGGGCAGCGGTCTTAGCCGCAGAATTTCGCAGCGAGAGACGATGGTCGGCAGGAGTTGTTCGGGAACGTCGGCGGTCAATATCAGGACGGCGTGAGCGGGGGCTTCTTCCAGCGTTTTGAGCAAGGCGTTGGCGGCGCTTTCGTTGGCTTCTTGAAAGCGCAAGAATATCGCCGCCCGATATTTTGCCTGATACGGTTTCAGGGTTAAGGCGCGCCGCGCCTCGCGGACTTGCTCCACTTTGAGGACGCCGCCTTCTTTGATTTCGCCTTCGTTGTCCTGCGCTTGAATCACATTTAAGTCGGGATGCCGCATGGCTTCAATTTGTTTGCAGTCGCGGCAGGCGCCGCAAGGGTCTCCCGACGCAAGGGGCGTCGGGCAGTTCAAGGCTTGGACGAGGCGCAAAGCCAGGGTCCGCCGCCCCACTCCGGGAGGTCCGCAAAAGAGGTAGGCGTGACGAGCGTTTCCCCGAGCCGCATGTTGGCGAAGCATATCCACAGCCCATTCATGTCCGAGCATATTCCAATTGTCGTTCATAAGGCATAGTATCAGGCGTCAAGCGTCAGGTGTCAAGCGCGCGGTTTGCGTTTCGTAACTTATCGCTCGTTTCTCTATTCCTGTCCCGCCCTTAATTTCAAATACGAATGGTATCGTTCGGGGTGTATCTTGCCTTCTTTTAACGCCATTCGCACGGCACAGCCCGGCTCGTGTTTGTGCGTGCAGTCGCTGAACTGGCAGAGCGGCACAAGGTTTCGCAGCTCGGGAAAGTAGGCGTCCATTTCTTCCGGTTCTGTGTCCCACAGGGCGAGGCTTTTCCAGCCGGGCGTGTCGGCGACATAACCGCCGCCGTCGAGCGCGAACATCTGGCGGGTAACGGTGGTGTGACGCCCTTTATTCATCGCCGCGCTGATTTCATTCACCGCCAAACCAAGCCCAGGCTGGATGGCGTTCAGCAGACTTGATTTTCCCACTCCGCTGGGTCCCGCCAGCGCGCTGACCTTGCCCGTTAATTGACGCTTTAACTCGTCCAGCCCGGCGCCCGTTTTCGTGGAAGCGTAGAGTACGCGATAGCCAAGGGTTTCGTAAATCTGAAATAGTTGGCGCGCATCTTCGACAAGGTCTATTTTGTTGGCGATGATGATGGGGAGAATCTTTTGCTTTTCGGCAATGACCAGGAAGCGGTCTAACATCCGCATCCTGGGAGCGGGGTTGGCGCAGGCGAAAACGAAAATCGCCTGGTCGGCGTTTGCCAGCAAAATTTGGCGGTATACGCCCTGCGGGCGCGGGTCGAGGCGGACGATGGCGCGCCGCCTTTCTTCGACCTTCTCGATGACGCCGTTGCCGTCCGCCAGAACGCTGATTTGCACGCGGTCTCCCAACGCGGCGATGTCGCCGGTTGCGCGTCCCTGCTTGAGTCTGCCCCGCAACTGGCAGACAACCAATCCCGTCTCCGTTTTCACTGTGAAGAAACCGGATTGGGCTTTTACAATCAGACCTTGCCTTTGTCCGCCGTTCGTCAAATGCCCGCCTTTTTATCGCTCAAAAGTTTTGGGGCTTTTGAAACCCAGCCTGGCTCATGGCGTAAAATTTCCCGCGCCAAATGGAGTGGGCGTGTAGGGCGGTTCGCCGATGCGCCCATACGGAGGGGTCCATTGAGGGCTGCCAAAGTAATAGGTCTCGACCATGGCGCGAAAGATTGGAACGGCGTAATCCGAGCCTTCGCCGATGTTTTCGACGATGACCGCGATGGCGATGTCGGGCTGCCCGGTTTTGGCTTCGTTTAGCGTGTACCCTGCAAACCAGGCGTGGGATTTTCCGCTGCCCGATTCGGCGGTGCCGGTCTTTCCCGCCACATCGAATTGCAGTCCGCGCAGGTTTTTGCGCGCCGTGCCGCGCGGGTTTTGGGTCACCATTTTGAGCGCTTCGCGGACAATTTCGAGATTTTCGGCGCGCACGGGCAGGGTGCCGACCGCTTCCGGGCGGAAGACGAGTTTCGGGTCGCCTTCGACAGGTTGGATTTTTTCGACGATTTGCGGGCGGTAGAGCGTTCCGCCGTTGGCGATTGCCGCCATGAAACGCGCCACCTGCAGGGGGGTGACTTGCATATTGCCTTGCCCGATTGCCTGGTTGACCGCATCCACGTCGGTGACCGGGTCGGTGATTTGACCGGCTGACTCTTCCACTTGCTCAATGCCGGTGGGGGCGCCCAGCCCGAAGGCGCGCGCCATCTTTGCCACATCTGTCTTGCGGTCGAAGTTGAACAGGTCAAGCCCAATATGCCAGAAGTAGGGATTGCAGGAGCGCATCAAGCCTTCTTGCAGCGTGAGCAGCCCGGAGGGGATACTGTCCGACGAATCGCAAAATTGCCCGGCGGCGACTCGGTCCTGGCAGTGCTGCCAGGTCCAGTCATAGAGGACGCGGTCGCCCAGTTCTTTGAATTCGTATTGGCAGTCGTAAGTGGTGTCTTTGAGATACAGCCCGCTTTCCAGCGCCGCAAACATCGTGATGGGTTTGAACGCCGAGCCGAGCGGAAATTGTCCCTGGGTGGCGCGGTTGAGGAGAGGCTGGTTGGCGTTGTTCAGCAGTTGGGTCAGCGCCATGTTGTTGGGGTTGGCTGGGTCGAAGAGATTGGGGTCAAAATCGGGACCCGAAGCCATGGCGACAATGCGACCTGTGTTGATTTCCATGACGACGACGGCGCCGCGAAAGTATTCGATTGCTTGCTGGGCGTAATACTGCATGTTTTCGTCAATCGTCAGGTAAACCGAATCAGCCGCTTGCGGGGCGGACTGTCCCAAAGTTGAGAGAATTTGTCCGCCGGGACTGACCACCCGCAGGACGCCCCCGTGTTGTCCCGCAAGATAATCTTCCGCCCATTTTTCGACGCCGGATTGCCCCACCTTTTCGCTTCCGTTATAGCCAAGACGACGGTAACGGTCGAGTTGTTCTGGAGCGATGGAAAGGGTGTATCCCACCGCCTGTGGGGCAAGTCCCGTCTTGAAGTAATAACGGGAATCGTACTTCGTATAAACCAACCCGCCGGGATTGATGGAAAGCAGGCGTTGGGCTTCTTCGCGCGTGCCTTCGCACATTGGCAGATACCAGCCGGGACCGGAGGCTTCAATTTGGTCCTTGATGTATTCCGGGTCCAAGCCGCATAGTCGTCCCAAATCCTTGACGAGCGTGCCGCTCATTTCGGGGTCAATCTGGTCGGTTTGGATTCCAAAGGCGAAGGCTTCCGCTTGGGAAACGATGGGATTCCCGTTGCGGTCATAGATGTCTCCGCGCGCCGGAACGCTGTATTCCATGGCAAGCAGATTTCCGCCCGCCAGTTCGGGCAAAATCATCCCCTCGACCCATTCGACCTTCCACTTGCCGTCTTCAAGGACAAGATGCGTGATGATGTCGCGTTGGATGTCTCCAGCCAGGACGGTTTTGTAGGTGACGTTATAGCCCACTTCCGCCGCATAGGGACTGAGCAGGGCGGAGTTGACGACGA
>JAIWOB010000024.1 GCA_020217065.1 Chloroflexota bacterium
CGCTGCAAGACGGTGCGCAGGTCGAGGGCGGCGGCGACTTCGCGGCTGACGCTCATTAACAATTCTAGCAGGGGCTGGGAACGGTCTTGCGGCATATACTTATTAAATCACATTTCGCTTTATTTTTATAGACCAATGCGGAAGCGCAGTCCTTTGGTAGAATCGCCTCATGACGCTTGACCTGAATCGCATTCAAGCCCTTTGTTTTGACGTAGATGGAACTTTGAGCGACACCGACGACTTGTACGCGCAAAAGGCGGCGCGTTTTCTGCCTCGCTTTCTTTTCAAAAATCCTGAGCGGACGGCGCGGCGTTTTGTGATGTGGATGGAAGCGCCCGGTAACGCCTTGCTGGGCGCCGCAGACGCCTTTGGCGTTGACGACGAAATATTTGCGCTCTTTCGCTGGATTTCGCGCCGCCGCAAGTTTACCCCCAAAAAATTTCTACTCATCCCCGGCGTGGACGAAACGCTCAAACGGCTGCGCGGGCGTTATCCGCTGGCGGTGGTCAGCGCCCGCGACGAAAACGGAACCATGTCTTTCCTCGAACAATTCGACCTGACCGGGTTGTTCGAGACGGTTATCACCGGGCTTTCGACCAGACGCGCCAAGCCTTACCCCGACCCAATTTTGCTTGCGGCGCGGAGGATGGGCGTCTGCCCCGAAGCCTGCCTGATGATTGGCGACACTAGCGTGGACATTCGCGCCGGCAAGTCTGCCGGAGCGCAAACCGTGGGCGTGCTTTGCGGTTTTGGCGAAGAAGCCGAGTTGAAAAGAGCGGGCGCAGATTTAATCTTGACGGACACGACGAAATTGCTGGACGTTCTGAAATAACCCCGCGCTTTTTGGAAAGAACGCAGGACGATGAGGAATTGAACAGTCAACGCGGCGGGGCGGTTTTTCCCAGCCTTGATTAACGCGGACGGGAGGGAAGAAAACAAAAAAACAACCCCGCTGGCCGAGGCTGTTTTTTGTCCGGGGCTGGGAATAATTTTTCGCTAGAAACTCTGCCTGCCGCCGCCGCGATTTCGCTCGAAATTGCGGGGTTTGTCTTCGCGGGGTTTGGCGATGTTGACCGTCAACGTGCGACCCATGAATTCTTGTCCGTGGAACATGCTGATTGCCTTTTGGGCTTCTTCGGCGTTGGACATTTCCACAAATCCAAATCCTTTTGCGCGGCCCGTGGCGCGGTCCTTGATGAGCGCGGCGGATACGACGGTTCCAGCCTTGCTGAAGTGAGCTTTCAGCTCGTCTTCAGTCGTGGCGTAGGGCAGGTTGCCTACATATAACTTCTTGTCCATCTCTTCTCCAATGATACGTCCAGCCCGAACGATTGGGGAAGTTTATCATAGATTAATAATTTGTGAGAGACGATTCCTACCAGCCGCGAACGCCTGGCAGCCGCGCCACCCCGATATAGACGATGATGAGCGTGTCGAGAACGATGAAAAGAGAATTGCGGAAGCGTTTTTTATCTTCCGCGTTTTTCCACAAAACGTGCAAGTGAGCGACGACCGCCGCGATAATCATTGTGACTGTGTGTTCAATGCGGTACATCGGGAAGCCGCCAAGCGCGCCGCCCCAAATGAGCAGGATAAGACCAAGCAGCGCCTGCAAATCCATCAAGCCGCTGAAACTTGCGGCGAGGATGCGGTCCAGGCGTTGAAAATTCCCGCCGCGCAGCCAGCCCCACGCAAATTTGAGGACGGCTGCCAGGGCGACAATCAAAATCAACCAGCGCAAGTGGGAATGGGTGAGCAGCAGGAAGGACATGATTTTTCTCCGTTTTTTTATGTTTCGAGGATGCCTACATTATACAGCAGAGCCTTTCCTACTTTATAATTCGCAAAACTGGTTTTCAATCATTCAGATTCGGAGGAAACATGACCTACTCAACGGTTCTGACGGAAATTCGCGGACGGGTGGGCGTCGTCACCCTGAACCGCCCCCAGGCGATGAACGCCTTCAACAACCTGATGCTCGGCGAACTGTTCGACGCTCTTGAGGCGTTTGACCGCGACGACAACGTTGGGGCGATGGTGGTGACCGGCGGCGAAAAAGCCTTCGCCGCCGGGGCGGACATTAAGGAGATGGCGGAGTCTTCGCCCTTTGGCATGATTAAACAGGGACGGGTGGAAAAGTGGGACCGCATTCGCGCCATCAAGAAAGTCGTCATTGCGGCTGTTTCCGGCTGGGCGTTGGGCGGCGGATGCGAACTCGCGCTCTCCTGCGACATGATTATCGCTTCGGAATCCGCCAAGTTTGGTCAGCCTGAAGTGACCATTGGCATTATCCCTGGCGCGGGCGGCACGCAGCGGCTTGCCCGTTTGCTTGGCAAACAACTCGCCATGGAGATGGTTATCAATAACCGCACCCTCACCGCCGCCGAAGCCCTCCACTTTGGGATGGTCAACCGCGTTGTTCCTGTGGAGGGCTATCTGGACGCCGCCGTCGCCTTTGCGGAGGAAATCGCTTCGCGCGCGCCGCTGGCGGTGCGTATGGCGAAGGATTCGGTCAACGCCGCCTTCGAGACCACGTTGACCGAAGGGCTGCGAGCCGAAAAGCGCAATTTCTATCCGCTTTTTTCCACCGAAGACCAAAAGGAAGGGATGAGAGCCTTTATCGAAAAACGCAAGCCGAATTGGAAAGGGCGGTAAAACAAGTCCCGAAGGCGCAAACCTTCGGGACTTGGCTTTATTTTTCCACGCTCATCACGCCGCCTACGGCGTTCATCGTCAAAGTCCAGACGCTTCCCGCCTCAAATTGCTGAAACTCGCCGACCGAACTGGGCGCGTAAAGTTTTTCTCCTTCTGAAGTGCTGAAGGTAACGCTCATCAATTTGACGGTTTTCTCCACCCGCTGGTCGCTGGAGACGCTTGGCTCTTGATAAACGGGAAAATTGTCGCTGCCGCTCATCTCATACGTCTGCACTGTCGTCCATTCATCCACTGTGTAATCGCAAAAGCGCTCGCTTTCGGTGCGGCATTCCTGCACGATTTCCGCGAAACCGTTTCCCTGGTCAACAGTTTTTTCCTCGCAGATTTCCCGGCTCTCTGTGCGGCAGGAGACGTTGTAGGCGTCCGCAGGCGGATTGCCGCTTTTGTCGGAATAATTCACCGCGCGGATTTCTTGAACCGCCGTTTCGGTCTGCCATTCCAGGTCTGTCACCGTTCCTTTGACGGATTTGGAAGGGATAAGGAAGACCGCCGCAAAAGCGATACAGCAAAGAATGAAAAACGCGCCAATGCCGCCCCATAGCAGCCAATTGACTTTTTTCGGCGCGGAAGGGGCCGGCGGCGCTTGAAAAGCCTGAAGGTTCGGCGCTTCCTGTTTCAACGCCGCGCCGCATTGCTTACAGGTTCGCGCCGCGCCCTCGTTTTCAGTTCCACAGTTGCCGCAGACCAGCGTTTTTGGCGGGGGCGGCGCGGCTTGCAAGACGCGCCCCGCCTGACGCGCCCTGCCTTCTTTCAAGTCGCCGCCGCATTGCGAACAGGTCGTCGCCGTCGCCGGATTGCGCGTTCCGCAAAATCCGCAGTGAATATCGGCGCCGGCCTTGGCGGCTTCCAGCGCTTTTTCGTCGGCGATAATTTTCTCGTCCGCCGCCCGCTGGAATTGGACGTTTTCCGGCTGGGTTGCGCCGCAGCTGCCGCAGGTCTTCCGCGAACCTTTGTTGCGCGTTTCACAGTTGGGGCAAACCCATTCGAGTTCTACAAATTTTCTGCCTTCTCTTTTTTCCATGACTTTGCTCCTTGAACGCATTCGCCAAAGCGGTTCGCGAGTCGCCAACTATCAATGGGTTGCGGAGACTTTTAAGTCACGCCTCCAGCGTTTCGTAATCGTAGGTGATTTCCAGCGCGTCGCGCAGGGTGACGTAGACCGAGCAGTACTTTTCCTGGCTGAGCAAAATCGCCTTGTTGAGTTTTTCGGGGTCAATGCCCTTGCCCACCGCCGTATAGCGCAGATGAATTTTCCTGAAACGCCAGGGCGGGTCGTCGTCTTGCGTGGCGGCGGCGGAGACTCTCAACTCGCGTAAGTCCAGTTTTTGCTTTTTGAGAATGCTCACCACGTCGTGAGAGGAACAGCCAGCCAGCGCCATCGGCAGCAAGTCGGATGCGCTCACTCCCTTTGGTTTCATCGCGACCTTGAAGCCGTCGTGGTCGTATAGGGCGAATTCCTCTTCGGGATTCCAATTGAGATGTACGGTTTTGGTTGCCATGCCCAAAGTATAGCATAAGCCGTTTTTGCAACTCCCCCGCCGTCGGAACGTATATTTGCCGAAGGAGAATTAAATATGAACGCGAAAATTATCCCGCTTTTTCTGGCTTTGTCTCTGTCCGCCTTGGCTTGCGGATTTACCGTCAACCTGCCCGAGTCGCCCAAGCCCAGCCCGGAGACGACGGATGAAATTTCCGTCCCGCTCCCCGACGCTGAAGACGTCGCCCTTAAGTTGTCTTTTGGAGCGGGAGAATTGAAACTCGCGCCCGGCGCGAAAAAACTGGTCGAAGGGACAGCCACGTACAATTATTCCGAATTTAAACCTGTCGTCAAGACGGATGAGGGCGACGTGAATATCCGCGTGGGCGACAAGGAATTCAACAGCCTTCCCGCGTTGAAAGATTTGAAAAACGAATGGGATTTCAAACTGGGCGATACGCCCATGGAGTTGACCGTCGAATCCGGCGCGTATAAGGGCGATTTCGAGTTGGGCGGACTCTCGTTGGAAAGCCTCGTCATCCGCGACGGTGCGGCGGATGTGGAACTGGCTTTTTCCGAACCCAATCCGGTCGAGATGTCCGTCTTCCGCTATGAAACCGGCGCCTCGGACATTAAGATGACCGCGCTCGCCAACGCCAATTTCAGCATTTTCGATTTTTCCGGCGGGGCGGGGAATTACATTTTTGATTTTTCCGGCGCCCTCCAGCGCGACGCCTCCGTCAAGATTGCCAGCGGATTTAGCAACATTATCATCAGCGTCCCCGAAGGCGTAGACGCCGTTGTCACGGTGGAGGGAGGCGCTTCAAACGTCAACGCCGGTTCAACGTGGAGCAAAAGCGGAGATATATATAAACAAAAAGGAGAAGGACCCACGCTGACTTTCGTCGTCGAGATTGGCGCAGGCAACTTGACGTTGACGAAGTAAAGATTTTCGCCTCAGAAAACTGACGACGGAAGCGGCGTCAGTTTTTTTGCGGCTCGAAATTCACCGTATCTAAAAACTTCGGCGGGATGCGCGCTTGAGTCGCCTGCTCGAAGGCGTAGGCGAATTTAATCAAAGTCGGCTCTCCCCAGGCTTTTGTAAAGAAAGACAGCCCTACAGGCAAACCGAAGATAAAACCCATCGGAACGGTGATATGCGGATATCCCGCCACCGCCGCCGGGGAGGCGCTTTCCATGTCCCAGTTAATGGCGTCTCCATTGGCGAGGTCAATCAGCCAGGCGGGACCGCCGGAGGGGACGATAAGCGCGTCGAGCCTGTATTTTTTTAACGCCGCGTCTATGCCGTTCCTGCGGGACAACAGACGATTCTTTGCCAGCGCCGCGCGATACGCTTTATCGCGCAGACTTCCCTTTTCCTGCGCCGCAAGCATATGTTCCTGTCCGAAGTAGGGCATCACCCGCGTTTTGTTTTCCGCGTTGAATTTGATAACCTCCGCCATGCTTTTCACTCGACCGTTTGCGCCTGCCAAATAGTCGTTTAAATCCGCTTTGAATTCATAATGCAGAACTTCCAATTCGGTTTTTCCGAATTTGTCGAAGTTTGGCAGAGCGGCGGGGTCTATCACCGTCGCGCCGAGACGCCTCATCGTTTCAACGCTTTGTTCCAAAAGGCGGAGGATGCGTTCGTCTGTGCCGCACATGTTCCGGGCGACGCCGATGCGCGCCCCTTTCAACCCGTTCTTGTCTAAAAATTTTGTGTAATCTTTCAGCGCGCGTTTCGCGCTGGCGATGGTGGCTGGGTCGGTTTTGTCCACGCCGGTCATCGCTCCCAGCAGGATTGCCGCGTCGGCGACCGTCCGCGCCATGGGTCCCGCCGTGTCCTGACTGTGTGCGATGGGGATGATTCCGCTGCGGCTGAGGAGTCCCAGCGTGGGTTTGACACCGACGATGCCGTTGGTTTGCGAAGGACAGATGATTGAGCCGTCGGTTTCCGTGCCGACAGCGGCGGCGCAAAAGTTGGCGGCGACGGCGGCTCCTGACCCGGAGGAAGACCCGCAAGCGGTGCGGTCGAGGGCGTAGGGATTGCGGGTGAGACCGCCGCGCGACGACCATCCGCTGACCGAACGCTTGCCGCGAAAATTTGCCCACTCGCTGAGGTTGGTTTTGCCCAGAATGACCGCTCCCGCCTTCCGCAGCCGCCTGACAATGAAGGCGTCGCGCGAGGCAAGATTGCCTTCCAGCGCCAGCGACCCAGCCGTGGTTTGCATTTTGTCGCGGGTGTCTATATTGTCTTTGATGAGAATGGGAATTCCATGAAGCGGACCTCTGACCCGCCCGGCGGCTCTCTCGGCGTCAAGACGCTCCGCTATGCTTTCCGCGTCCGGATTCAACTCGATGACCGCGTTGACCCGACGGTCAAGGTCTTCAATTCTTTCCAGATAAAACCTCACAATTTCCACGGCGCTCCATTCGCCTGCGGACATCTTTTGCTGGAGTTCGGAAATATTGAGTTCCATGCGATTCCTTTCCTCAAAACGCCTGACGTTCCGATGATAACCCATTGCTGCGAATTTGCGCGTTTTACCCACCCAACTTCCCGAAAGCGACGGCTTTTCTCTGAAACCTTCGAGACGGCGCGCAGCGTCAATCGCCCGTCAAAAGGTCGCGTTTTGTTTCGGCGGATGGAGGACTTGCGTTAATTTATTCCCCAACCCGGCGCTTCTTCCAAAACATTAATAAGATTCAAACCGTTATAAATAATTTCCCCATGCTATAATCCCTTTTTTGAAAGGGATTCTATGCTTAAGAATTTTGTCAAACTATTCAGCGGCGACCCGACCAAAAAGACGGCGGAAAAATTCTCCGAAACGGTCGCCCAGGTGAACGCGCTCGAACCTCAGTTTGAATCTTTATCGGACGACGAACTCCGCGCCAAGACGGAGGAATTCAAGGCGCGGATTCAAACCGCTCTTGCGGGTGTCGAAGACGAAAAGGAACGTTACCGCGCCGAACAGTCCGCGCTGGATGAAATTTTGCCCGAAGCCTTTGCGGCGGCGCGCGAAGCGTCCAAGCGCACGATTGGGCTCCGGCACTACGACGTGCAGCTTATTGGCGGCGCGGTCTTGCATAGCGGCGCGATTGCCGAAATGAAAACGGGCGAAGGCAAGACGCTGGTGGCGACTCTGCCCGTGTACCTCAACGCGCTCACGGGGCGCGGCGTGCATCTCATCACCGTCAACGATTACCTCGCGCGGCGCGACGCCCGCTGGATGGCGCCCATCTATCAAGCGCTTGGATTGAGCGTGGGCGTACTGCAAATGGCGGCGGCGACCGAGAACGGCAAGAAAGCCTTCCTCGTGGATTTCACCCGCGAATCGCCGCACGAAGACCAACATCACCTGCGGCTGGTGGACCGCGTTGAAGCCTACCGCGCCGACGTGACCTACGGCACGAATTCCGAATTCGGCTTCGATTATCTGCGCGACAACATGACGTACCGCCTGAGCGATAGAGTCCAGCGCGGGCATTATTTCGCCATCGTGGACGAAGTGGACAACGTCCTGATTGACGAAGCCCGCACGCCGCTCATTATTTCGGGACCCGCTTCCGGCGGTTTGGAAGACTACAAGGTCATGGCGCAGGTCGTCAAGCAGCTCAAGCCCGAAGACGTGGAGATTGACGAAAAGAATCGTAACGTCACGCTGACCGAAGTGGGCATGAGCCATGCGGAGGCGCTGCTGGGCGTTCAATTGCTCGACCCCGACCGACCCGAAGACCTTAATCCCGAACAGGCGCGGCTGATGGGCTACTTGCAGCAAGCGCTTCGCGCTCAGTTTTTGTTCCACCGCAACAAGGATTACCTCGTGCAGGGCGGCAAGGTTGTCATCGTGGACGAGTTCACCGGGCGCCTCATGCCGGGGCGGCGCTGGAGCGACGGCTTGCATCAGGCGGTGGAAGCGAAGGAAGGCGTAAAGATTGAGCCGGAAAACGTCACCTACGCCACCATCACCCTGCAAAACTACTTCCGCATGTATCAAAAACTCGCGGGCATGACCGGCACCGCGCTGACCGAAGCGGAAGAGTTCAACAAGATTTACAAAATCGAAGTCATGCCCGTCCCGACGAATTTGGAATATCAATCGCTGCGGGCGGACGCGACTCTCGAAGAACGCAAAGACAAAGACGAAGAGGGCTATTCGTATTCATATTACGTCGCCAAAGACGGCAGCGGAAAAATTTTCTACAAGAGAAAAGATTATCCCGACGTGATTTACCGCACGGCGGAAGCGAAACTGCGCGCCAT
This sequence comes from Chloroflexota bacterium, assembly GCA_020217065.1. Classification (GTDB taxonomy): domain Bacteria; phylum Chloroflexota; class Anaerolineae; order Anaerolineales; family Villigracilaceae; genus Villigracilis. The sequence goes on from JAIWOB010000024.1 coordinate 8,460, forward strand.
CGTCGCCGAGATTATCCGCTATCATGCGCTGGGACGCCCGCTGCTGGTCGGCACAACCTCCGTCGAATCTTCGGATAGGTTATCGGGCAGGCTCAAAGCCGAACCTGCGCGGCGGCTGATGCAGGTCTTATTGATTCGCCATGCTTACATGACCGCCAAGAATCTGGAAGAGGACGGGCGGCTGATTCCCGAACTCGCGCCGTTTAATGAGCCGCTGGAAAAACTCACCCCCGACGCGCTGCGGAAGTTCATCGCCCCCTTTGGATTGACCAGCATTAACCCCGAAGAGCCGAACAACTTAAACCGCCTGCTGACGTTGTTAAAATTGCCCCCCGAAGCCATGGACCGACTGAAGTCGGTCGTGCAGGGCGGCGTGCCTCATCAGGTGTTGAACGCCCGCAAGCACACCGAAGAATCGCAAATCATCGCGGGCGCGGGCGCGTTTGGCGCGGTGACGATTGCCACCAACATGGCTGGGCGCGGCGTGGACATCAAACTCGGCGGCGAACTGGCGGAAGAAGCCATCGCCGCCGTTAATCGCGTACTTGCCCGCGCGGGACACAAAAACTCGTTTGACATGTCCCTCGAAGAGCGGCGTCAGGCGCTGCTTAAAGTGAACCCCGCCGATTATGGCATTTACGAGGCGGAGGTCAAACTCTTCCTGCAATATTTTGAAGACATGGAGCGCGTGAAGGAACTTGGCGGCTTGCACGTCATCGGCTCGGAGCGGCACGAAGCGCGGCGCATTGACAACCAATTGCGCGGACGCGCCGCCCGTCAAGGCGACCCCGGCTCTTCGCGCTTTTATCTCTCCCTGCAAGACGACCTGATGCGCATGTTCGGCGGCGACCAGGTGAACAGCCTGATGCAAAGGCTGAACGTGGACGATTCGCTCCCGCTCGAAGTGCGCCTCGTCAGCAGCATCATCGAAGGCTCGCAGACCCGCGTCGAAGGAGCGAACTTCGATGTCCGCAAACATTTGCTCGAATACGACGACGTGCTGAACAAACAACGCCAGCAGATTTACTCGCAGCGCGACAGAATCTTCGTGAAGGAAGATTTGAGCGAAGACGTGGCGGATATGCTCGAAGCCGAAGTCTCCAAGCGCGTCGAAATGGGCATGACCGACGAGGAAGGCTTCTGGCGGCTCATCGCCTGGCTTGACCAGGTCCAGCCGCCTTTTGAAGGGCTGGAGGGACTCTTCCCCTCTTACGGATTTAAACTCATCCTTGATGAATTGCAAGGCGAAGACGTCAAGGGCTTAACGTTGAGCGTTGTCTCCCGCGCCGTCGAAGCCGAAGCGGACCACGCCGCCCGCGCAATTGAAACGCTTATTGAGAAAACGGGCGAGGCGCTCCAGGCGCAACTGGCGGAGCGCGAAGACGCGCTGGACGCCTACTTCCAAAGCCTGCGCGACCGCGAAGAACAGCCGCGCCCGCAAAAGATTCTCGAAGAAATTGGCGCGCTGGCGCGCTTGCCGTTGAAGCCCAATAACGAACTGCTTCGCAAATTGAGCGAAGACCCCCAAGACGCGAAAGACG
>JAIWOB010000025.1 GCA_020217065.1 Chloroflexota bacterium
ACCAATCCGCCGAGGAAGCCTTTACCTTTTACGACCATCCCAAAGTGATGATTTTCCAAAAGACAGCCGATTTCGACGCTGGAAAACTCGCCGCTTCGCTTTCCTCGGTGGATTTAACCAACGTCGTCCGCTTGCTGCCGAAAGAAGCGGCGGGGTACAAGGACCTGCTGCTCCCCGCCGACAGGCTTGCCGCGCAGCGGGCAGGCGGAACATGGTCCGAACTCTTCGACTACGACTGGCTTCACAATAAGTATCCTGCGCTGGGCGTCGTCGTCTGGTATCTTTTCGTCTTCCTGCTGGGGCTGGCTGCCTATCCGATTACCCGCGCCGCTTTTGCGGGCTTGCGCCAGTACGCCTACCCCTTCAGCCGCATGACGGGCATTCTCCTGCTCGCCTGGATTTCCTGGATGGGCGGCTCGGTTGGCGTTCCATACGCCAGAGAAAGCATCGGCGCAGTCTTCGCCCTGATTGGCTTGGCGGGTTTGGGGTTGTGGTTGTACCGCCGCGACCAATTCAAAGCGGAGTGGAATTCCAGCCGTCGCTTCTTCGTCGCCGTTGAAATTATCTTCCTCGCCTTCTTCCTGATTGACCTGCTGATTCGACTCGGCAATTCCGATATGTGGCATCCCGCGCGCGGCGGCGAACGCCCCATGGATTTTTCGTATTTCAACGCGGTATTGAAGAGTACGACCTTCCCGCCCTACGACCCCTGGTTTGCGGGCGGATATATCAACTATTATTATTACGGCTTTGTGTTGGCGGCGACGCCCGTCAAACTGCTTGGCATTGTGCCTTCGATTGCGTACAACTTCATCCTGCCGACCTGGTTTGCGATGATTGCGATTGGGGCGTTTGGAATCGGGTATAACCTTGTCGGCGAGACTTTAGTCGAAGGGGCAAAGGTCAAAGATGAAAAGATTTCGACCTTCGACCTTCGACTTGTAACAGGCTTGACCGCCTCCGCCTTCGCCATTCTGCTTGGGAATCAAGGGACGCTTCAAACCGTTTTTCGCGCCTTGCAGAAGATGGCGGCGCCGGGCGGGAACATCCCATCGGATGCGACTTTGATTCAAAAGTGGGGCTGGGCGTTTCAAGGATTCCTCAAGTTATTCGACGGCGCAACCCTGCCCATCGGGCGCGGCGAGTGGTACTGGAATCCGAGCCGCGTTATCCCTCCGGGACCAGGCAACGAAATCACCGAATTTCCGCTTTTTACCCTGCTCTATAGCGACCTGCACGCGCACATGCTGGTCATGCCGTTGACTCTGCTCATCATCGCCTGGGCGGTCGCCTTCGTCAAGAGCCATGCGAAAATGACCCGCTCCGAATGGATTGCCGCCTTCGCCGTCGGCGGCTTGATGATTGGCGCGTTGAAACCGACCAACACCTGGGACTTGTACACCTTCTTCCCGTTCTCCGCGCTGGCGGCGCTGTACGCCATTAACCGCCACTTCGAATGGCGCGGGACGTTCAAACTTCCCGACTGGCTGGGACGCGCCCTCTTTTCTCTTGCTTTCGTCGTCGGTTTGTATCTGCTCGGCAAGTGGATGTACGCCCCCTTCGACCGCTGGTTTGGGCTGGCTTACAACAGCGTTCAGCCGTGGACGGCTTCGCGCACGCCGCTCTCTTCTTATTTTACGCACTGGGGTTTGTTTCTCTTTATCATCGCATTCTGGCTCTTTTGGGAATTGCGCGAGTGGATGGCTGCCACGCCGGTTTCACGCCTGAAACGGCTCGCTCCCTACGCCATCGGGATTGAACTCGCCCTCGCGGCTGTCCTTGCCCTCTTTTTCTTCTTCCTCCTTGACGGCGTTTGGGTGGCTCTGATTGCCCTGCCCCTTGCCGTCCTTGCGGGCTTGCTTCTTCTGCGTCCCGACATGCCCGGCGTCAAGCGCGTCGTCCTGCTGATGATTGGCACAGGGCTTGCCCTGACCCTCGCTGTGGAAGTCATCACCCTGCGCGGCGACATCGGGCGCATGAACACCATCTTCAAACTCTACCTGCAGACTTGGATGTTGTTTGCGGTCAGCGCGGCGGCGGCTTTCGGCTGGCTGTTGGATGAATTCCCCTTCTGGCGGATGCGCTGGCGCGTCATCTATCAGACGGGGCTTTACATCCTGCTGGCGGGCGCGTTTATGTTCACCGTCACCGCCACGACGGATAAAATCAGCGACCGCATGAATCCCGAAGCGCCGCGCACGCTTGACGGCATGACCTTTATGAATTATTCCCAACATTTTGACGGGGGGATGATGGACCTGAGTCAGGATTACCGCGCCATCCGCTGGATGCAGGATAATGTGCAGGGGTCGCCCGTCATTGTTGAAGCGAACTGCACGGAATACCGCTGGTGTACCAGGTTTACAATTTACACCGGTCTGCCCGGCGTCGTCGGCTGGAATTGGCATCAGCGCCAACAGCGGGCGTCCGCCTCGACCAACGTCATCTTCAACCGCGTATCCGAAATCGGCATGTTTTACGCCAACCCGGATATTGACGCCGCGCTTGCGTTTCTCAAAAAATACCAGGTCAAATATATTATCGTAGGTCAATTGGAGCGCAACGTTTACTCCTCTCTTGCGCCCAGCGCGGATGGGTTTGCCAAGTTTGAGGAATACGAAGGCGAATACTGGAAGGCGGTGTATCATGATAAGGACACGACAATTTACGAGACGCTGCCGTAAAACAAGGTTTGTAAGCCGTTTTCCTGTATACTTGTCACATGTTCATCACGCTCGAAGGTCCGGAAGGCTGCGGCAAGACTTCGCACATTCCCCCTCTCGTGGAATTTTTACGCGGGAAAGGATACGTCGTTTTCCCCACCCGCGAACCGGGCGGAACGTCCATCAGCGAGCAAATCCGCGATATTTTGCACGACCTGAAGAATGTCGAAATGCATCCGCGCGCTGAGACCCTGCTTTATCAAGCCGCGCGCGCGCAAATTGTGGAACAGGTCATCAAGCCGAGGCTGGCGGCGGGAGAGATTGTCATCTCCGACCGTTATTACGATTCGACGATTGCTTATCAGGGGTACGGTCACCGGCAGGACTTGGAGCAGGTGCGCGGACTGGTGCGCTACGCCACCGGCGGCTTGACCCCCGACCTGACGATTTTGCTCGACCTCGACGTGGAAGTCGGTTTGCGGCGCAAGAAGCAAAACCAATCCGAATGGAACCGCATGGACGACCACGAAGTCGAATTCTATAAGCGGGTGCGCGCCGGGTATTTGGAGATGGTCAAAGCCGAACCGGAGCGCTGGGTCGTGGTCAACGCCGAGCGGAAATGGGACGACGTGCAGGCGGAATTGAAGAAGGTGATTGTGGACAGGCTGGTCAAAGGTTGAGGGTCGAAGGTCGAAAGTCTGCTGTATAATATTTTTATGAACCAGCCCAACCAGGTTATCCAACTTCAAAGGGCAGAAACAAATTTGCAGGCGGCAAGAGATTTGGTTGAAAAAGAGTATTTCGATATAGCGGCAGCGCGCGCTTATTATTCCGCCAGCGCTTTGTTGCTGAGTCAGGGAATTGACACGAACAAGCACAGCGGCGTTATCGCCCTGATTCATCAGCGCTTTGTCAAGACAGGAAATCTGGTCAGGAACAAGGAAAGAACTTGAACTGGCTTTTTGAGATTCGGGGAATTGACGACTATGGCGTCTCTGTTCATGTTGCTTCCGGGAAAGCGTATCTTTCGATATGTATCGCGGAGAAATTTCTTGGTTCAGTTAAGCAAATCCTTGGGTAAAAGGTTTTGCGCCAAGGGGAGTGAGAGAATTAAGGCGAGCATTCAATGATTGTCGAACACGAAGAAGACATCGCAGGTTTGAAAGCCATCGGTCGCATCTGCGCGGCGACGCTGAGGACGATGATGGAGTCCGTCCAGCCCGGCATGACTACGGCGGAATTGGACGAAATCGGCAGGGAGGTTCTCGACAAAGCGGGAGCGAATTCCGCGCCGGTTTCGTTGTATAAATTTCCCGGCGTCACCTGCATCAGCGTTTCGCCGGTCATCGCGCACGGCATCCCCGGCGACCGCGTTCTGCGCGAAGGCGAGTTAATCAACATTGACGTTTCCGCCGAGATGGATGGCTACTTCGGCGACACAGGCGCTTCGATGGTGGTCGCGGCGCAGGTCCCCGAATATGAAAAAATCATCGCAGCGGCAAAGTCTGCGCTGGAGAAGGCGGTACAGGCGGCGCGCGCCGGACAGGCCATCAACAACATTGGCAAGGCGGTGCAGGGCGAGGCGAAGCGTCATGGCTACGGCGTCATCTACGACCTGACCGGTCACGGCATCGGACGTCGCCTGCATGAAGAGCCGGTACAGGTTTTCAATTACTTCAAGCCGCGCGACCGCTATATTTTGAAGGAGGGACTTGTTCTGGCAATCGAGCCTTTCCTCACTACCGGCAAGGGACGCGTTGTCGAAGAAGCCGACGGCTGGTCCCTGCGGACAACTGACCGAACCATCGCCGCGCAGTTCGAGCATACGGTCATCGTCACCAACGGCGAACCGATTGTTCTTACGATATAAGTTATATGTCATTGCGAGAGCGGCGCTTTTCCGCTCAAAGCAATCTCCTGTTATGAGAAGATTGCTTCGTAAAGACCGCTCGCAACGACATTCATACTATATAAAGAAAATACATGATTAAATCCCTCATCCAACGAGTCAAGAAAACCGAGCATGGCTTCACCGACATTTTGCGAGCCGCCGAGGAAGTCTTTGCAGGTTGCAGCCGGGCGGAAACATTCTCCATCGCCAAAGAATTGCATGCCTCCGAAGTCAATCAAGCGCGTATGTTGGCGACCTTCCTCTTTGGGTTTTTGGCTGCCAAATCGAAGACCAGTCTTGCCATTATGCGCAAACAAATCAGCAGGGATACAGATTGGCGCGTGCAGGAAATTCTCGCCAAAGCCTTCGACCAATATTGCAGCGACGTTGGCTATGGGAACGCCCTGCCTGTCATCGAAGACTGGCTGCGCGACGAGCATCCAAACGTCCGCCGGGCAGTGACCGAAGGTCTGCGCGTCTGGACCGGACGGGAGTATTTCTGCGATTACCCCGAAGTTGCGATTCGACTCCTCAGTCAGTTGAAAGCGGATGAGAGCGAGTACGTCCGCAAATCGGTGGGCAATGCCCTGCGCGACATCAGCCGCAAACACACAGATTTGGTCCGCGCCGAGTTGGCGACCTGGGACGCATCTGATAAGCGCATCCGCCTGACTTACAAACTGGCAAGTAAGTTGTTGGGATAAAGCCATACCGACCCCCCGCCTTTTCCACCCCCGGCAAGGACGACATCCGCTATGTCGTCAAAGCCAGCCGCTCCTATCTCGAAGGCAAGCCCGATGCGACTGTGGCATATCTTCCGCTTGCCTCGCTGTTTGCCGAACGCTGGCAGGAATTCACCGCAGACTCGTTCAAAGACTTGGCGCGGCTCGAAACGCTCAACGCAGAACTCATGACCCTGCCGCAGATGGAGGACGTGATTCGCAGCGCGGCGCCGGTCTACATCCCCGGAGGGAACATCTTCCTGCTCAACCATCGCCTACATGTCAGTCGTCTGACGCTTTTTCTGCGGACTGAACATCCTGACCTTCAAAGACCTGAACACGGTCGCCGCTCCGCGCTTCGAGGGGCTGAACGTTATGCCCTTCAATTTCTTGTTAGTGGAAGTCGTCAACCCTGCGCTTCTTGAGCGGAATCGGAACCGAAGGGGGCAGGGTGTCATGGACGAGTTGAATCAAACGTATGAAAAGTTGACGGCAAAACTGAATTCGATGACCTTTGAAGACATGCTCAAGCCGCGTCATGCCGATGACCCCGAAAAGCGTCCGCTGTTGTTGTGGATTTTGGGCGATACCACCGAGCGTTTCTCCGGGCGTCGCGAGACAATTTAAAAGGCAATAATGGCTGACCATATCTGCCTGTTGACTGGGCGACGCAATCGTAGAGGCAGTTTCCTGTCAACAGAAAGTTGCCTTTTTCATAGGCATATCGTTTTCATTTCATAGGGGAAACGTAATCTGTTTTTAATCCCATCTGGCTAGAATGCTTCGACAAGGAGAAACATCCATGAAAAATTTCGTAAAACTCTCTCTGTTCGTGTTCCTGTTGAGCGCTTGTGGTCCACTGGTTCCCGTCACGCCCGAACCAGTTTTGCAGCCTCAAGTCAATGAGTTTCAGGATTATGCTTATGACATTGTCTGGTCGCAGGACGACTCGATGGTTGCCCTGACGACCGGCACAGGCTTGTATGTTTACGATACCGAGACCTACGAACAGTTGTTTTCCTTCAACCAGAACGGCTCCACGGTTGTCTTTGGCAAAAAGTACATGGCGTTCGTCAACTGGCAAGGTTTGTTTGTCTATGAACTGAACGACTTCAAATTGTTATTTCACGAAGAGCCAAAAGATGGGCGAATGTTTGGGAACGTTGCCATCAGCCCGGATGACCAATTGCTGGCGGCTGGCGAACAGGACCGCTTGAGAGTTTGGAGTCTGCTCGACATGAAGGTAACGCAAACTATTTCAACAGAAGACCAGGTGTTTTGGTCACATGTGGTTTTCAAGAGCAACACTCGCCTCGCTGTCGTCAACACTTATTATGGAACCGCTCAGGAGTGGGATGTCTCCAGCGGGAAATTAATTCATGAGTTTGGATTCGACAAACCCGCTGTATACACCCGTCTCAGTCGCAACGGACAGCTTGTCCTTGTGGACTACGGAATGACGGGCTTTCAACTTTGGGATATGGACGAGGGAAAACTCAAGCAGAATTACGGCGATATCGTCAGCGCGTCTGGTTTCCAAAACCTGAGCGGGGATAATCGCTACGCGGCGGTTTGGGGTTACGCCTTCGACGAAAAAAACAGCGGCATGTCCGTCTGGGATTTGGATGTTCACATCCACGTTCAGGAATTTACGACGCCGTTTGTGAATGGCGACGGCTGGCGTTACGGGGCGTTGAACTCGGATGGCTCTGTCCTGGCGGCGAGTGACAATCAGGGATATGTTTATTTTTACAACGTGAAAACGGGAGAGAAGACGGGAGAATTTTTCCTGCCCTATAAATACACGTTGGAATAAAGTCAATCTCCCGCAGACTTATTCTGCGGGAGATTTTGTTTTAGTCCTCTCTCATCCAACGCTTGACCGCCTCGTGCGGGTGGTCGTATTTTTCCATTGCCTTCAACAACTGACGCGGCTCCGCCTCGCAACAGATTGCCTCCCGATGTTCCTTGAAAATAAACCCCTCGGCGACGGCGTGGTCCATCGCCGCAAGCAGGGGAGCGTAGTATCCGCGCACGTTGAGCAAGCCGACCGGTTTTTCATGCGCCCCGGTCTGCCCCCAGGCGACGGTTTCGAAAAGTTCGTCCCAGGTGCCGAAGCCGCCGGGCAGGGCGATGTAGCCCTCGGAGAGTTCATGCATCCGCGCCTTGCGGGCGTGCATGTGCGGTACGACATCCATTCGAGTAAGGCCGGTGTGCGCCAGCGCAGGCGTGTTCATCGAAGGGATGATGACGCCAATCGCCTCTCCGCCTGCGTCCAGCGCGCCGTCTGCAACTTTACCCATCAAACCGGTCTTGCCGCCGCCATACACCACGCGGATGCCGCTTTCCGCGAGCAGTTTTCCCAACTGATACGCCGCAGTCTTATAGTCCGCGTGGACTGCGTCCGCAGACCCACAAAAAACGCAAATTGATTTCATCGTCTATTCATCCCTTCTTTTTAGAATTGGTCTCGCAACTGTATCACAAAACGCAGGTTAGAGTTCCGTTAGTGAGCCTTTTGGACGCTTGACTTCGGACTTGCGCGGTGATAACAATAGCGTTATGGAGTATAAGGATTACTACAAAATTCTCGGCGTCGACCGCAAAGCCAGCGCGGACGATATCCGCAAGGCGTATCGCAAGCTCGCCATGCAGCATCATCCCGACAAGAATCCCGGCGACAAAAAGGCTGAAGAAAAATTCAAGGAAATCAACGAAGCCTACCAGGTCCTGAGCGACGAGCAAAAGCGCGCCCGCTATGACCAGCTGGGCAGCGCCTATTCCGACTTCCGCACGCGCGGCGGAAGTCCCGGCGATTTCCGTTGGGAAGATTGGATGGGCGGGGGCGGCTCTTCGGTCAATATGGACGATATGTTTGGCGGCGCCGGCGGTTTTTCGGATTTTTTCCGCGCGATTTTTGGCGAGGCCATGCGCTCTTCCATCCGCAACGAGGCGGCGCAGCGGCAGCAGCCGGCTTATCAGCAGGAGGCGCTCATCACCTTCAAGGAAGCCTACGAAGGGACGACCCGTCAATTGCAGACCGGCGGGCGTAAATTGCAAGTGCGAATTCCAGCCGGGGTTAAGACTGGCTCCAAAGTCCGCGTGGCGGGGGCGGGACCCGAAGGGCTTGATTTATACCTCATCGTCAAGATTACCGACGAAGACCGCTTCGAGCGCGACGGTTACGACTTGTATACCACCTCCGTCGTCAGCGTGTTCACCTTGATTCTCGGCGGCGACGCCGAGGTGGATACGCCCGCCGGAAAGGTCAAACTGAATATCCCCGCCGGCACTCAGCCCGAACAAGTTTTTCGTCTTGCCGGGCGCGGTATGCCTCATTTGAAAAATCCATCTCAAAAGGGCGACCTGTACGTCAGGCTAAAGGTACAAATTCCCAAGTATCTCTCGTCCAAACAGAGGGAACTGCTCGAAGAAGCCGCCCGCATCAAGTTTTAAAAGTGAAGAGGAGTGATTTATGAAAATACGAAAAGCCATTTTGGCTTTGACCGCGTTGGCGCTTGCCATGCTTGCGTGCCAGTCGGCGAGACTGCCCTCCGTGTCCTCTTCGCCTACGCCCGCCGCGCAGGCGATGCCCGTCTCTCCCATTCAGTCAAACGCCGTAAATCCCGCGTCCGAACAGGGCGGTTTGGTCGCCCTGTATGAAAACGTTAGCCGCGGCGCAGTCGCCATCGTTACGGATGTGGGGCAGGGGTCCGGCTTTGTCTTTGACGGGCAGGGGTATATTGTCACCAATTACCACGTTATTGAAGGAGCGAAGACGGTTGAAGTTCGTTTTCTTTCCGGTTACATGGCGTATGGGGAAATTGTCGGCACGGACCTTGATTCGGATATCGCCGTTATCAAAGTGGATGCGCCTGCCGGGGAATTGTATCCGCTGCCTTTGGGCGATTCGTCCACGCTCAAGGTCGGGCAAACCGTCGTGGCGATTGGCAACCCCTTTGGCTTGAACAGCACGATGACCGTGGGCGTTATTTCCGCCCTGGGCCGCACGCTTGATTCAATCCATGAAACCGCCGACGGAAACTTTTTCACCGCCGGCGATATTATCCAGACCGATGCGGCAATCAATCCCGGTAATTCCGGCGGACCGCTCTTCAACATCAACGGGGAAGTTATCGGCGTTAACCGCGCCATCCGCACTGCGAATTTCACCGGCAGCGGCGAGCCGCTCAATTCGGGAATTGGCTTTGCGATTTCCATTAACATGGTCAAACGCGTCGTGCCGGTGTTGATTGAAACCGGCAAGTACGCCTACCCCTACCTCGGCATTTCCGCCTTGCCGAGCGAGAGCATGACCCTGCAGGTGGCGGAAGCCTTGGGGTTGAAATCTTACACCGGAGCGTATGTCACCAATGTGGTCTCCGGCGGACCTGCCGACAAGGCTGGAATCATCCCCGGCAGTAAACCGACCAGCATTCAAAACCTGTACGGCGGGGGCGACTTGATTGTCGGCATAGACGGACGCGAAGTCCGCACTTTCGACGAGATGCTCGCTTATCTCATCACCAATAAAAGCCCCGGCGATTCGGTTACCCTGCAAGTTCTGCGCGGCGACGAGCGCCTGGACTTAACCGTCGTTCTCGGCAAGAGACCATAGTCGTCGCGTCGTTTTTCGAGCGAGCCGCGTTTCAAGCGCGGCTCGTTTTTTCTTCCAACCGATTGCACTTTATTTTTATGATGTTTCTCACTGCCATAGGCTTTGG
>JAIWOB010000026.1 GCA_020217065.1 Chloroflexota bacterium
TATGGGTTTGTTGATACGCCTCCACATTTTGGGCGTTTTCATGCCTTAAGTCATCCAGCCTGATGGGTATATACATACCTGTCAGGTTTTTTTATTTTGGACAAGGAGATTGAATGCAAACACCCTGGGAGTATCGTTACGCTCATCGCACGCAGAAAATGGGGAGCTCCGTCATCCGTGAACTGTTGAAACTCACCGAACAGCCCGACATTATTTCCTTTGCCGGTGGGCTGCCCGCCCCTGAAGTTTTCCCAGTCAAAGAATTTCAGGAAGCGTGCAATACGGTGCTGCGGGACCACGGCGCGCAAGCCCTGCAATACAGCACAACCGAAGGCTACCTGCCCTTGCGCGAAATGATTGCGCGGCATAACGCCCGCTATAGCGTGCGGGTGACCGCCGAGAACATCATGATTACCTCCGGTTCGCAGCAGGCGCTGGATTTCATCGGCAGGCTGTTCATCAATCGCGGAGATTATATCGTGGTTGAATCGCCCACTTACCTGGGCGCATTGCAGGCGTGGAACGCCTACGGCGCGCAATACATCTCCGTGCCGTCCGATGAAAACGGCATGATAATGGATTACCTCGAAGAAGCGCTGCGCATCGGTCCCAAGTTTATTTACGTGCTTCCCAATTTCCAAAATCCATCCGGCTCGACTTTGAGCCTGGAACGCCGCAAGCGTCTCGTGCTGCTTGCCGACCAGTATGGCGTTCCGATTGTGGAAGACGACCCGTATGGTCAGCTGCGCTTTGACGGCGACCATATCCCTTCGGTGGCGACTCTCGACAGCCGTTATCGCAACGACCACGACGGAGAATATACGGGCAACGTTATCTACCTCAGTACCTTTTCGAAATTGCTCGCTCCCGGGCTGCGCCTTGCCTGGGTCATCGCGCCGCCGCAAGTCATTCGTAAATTGGTGATGACCAAGCAAGCCGCCGATTTGCATACCTCTTCCTTCAATCAACATGTCGCTTATGAAGTCGCCAAAGGCGGTTTTTTAGACGAACATGTGAAAATTATCCGCGCCACCTATAAAGAACGCCGCGATGTAATGATTGAAATGATGGAAGAGATGTTTCCGCCTGAAGTCGTCTGGAGCAAGCCCCAGGGCGGCATGTTCCTATGGAGTAAACTTCCCGAAAACGTGGACGCAGCCGAAGTCTTGAAAGTGGCTATACAGCGCAAGGTGGCTTTTGTGCCGGGCGAAGCGTTCCATCCCAACGGCGGCGGAAAGAACACCATGCGGATTAATTTCTCGTTTTCCAGCCCGGAGAATATCCGCGAAGGCATTGCCAGACTTGGCTTGACTTTAAAGGAGGCGCTGGCGGTCGAGCAGGGAGAACCGGTCTGAAATTTTCCCCATAGCAAAAAAGTGACCCCTCAAGCAGAGCGGGTCGCTTTTTTATCAAAGCGCGTTTCCTAGCCGCCGATTTCGCTCATGGCGCGGTTAAGCGGGATAAAGCCTTCCGCAAGACCATGCCCCCAGGGCTTATCCCAGATTCCGTTGAGGATAAGACGCCGCAGTTCTTCGAACGACGCCCCAGCCCGCAGCGGCGTAAGCAAATCCACTTCCTTTTCCCGCAACAGACACAGGCGCAATTTCCCGTCGGAGGTGAGGCGGGCTCGCGTGCAGTCCGCGCAGAATGGATGGGTAACCGACGAAATAAAGCCCACGTTGCCTTTTGCGCCGCGAATATGAAAAACCTGCGCCTCGCCGTCAAGCCTGCCTTCGTTGGAGACTTCCAATTTTCCAAATTCGGATTCGATGTGCTGGCGAATCTGCGCCATGGTGACCACTTGATTGACCTGCAAATCGGTTGCGCTGGCGAAGGGCATCATTTCGATGAAGCGCACCTGCCAGGGACGCTCAATGGTCAGGGCGGCAAGGTCTACCATGTCTTCTTCGTTGTATCCCTTTACCGCCACCGCGTTGATTTTGATGGGAGCCAATCTAGCCTTTTCCGCCGCAAGAATACCTTCCCACACGTCCTCTAATTTTCCCCAGCGCGTGAGACGCTTAAATTTTTCAGGATTCAACGTGTCAATGCTGACGTTCACGCGCTGTAAGCCTGCCGCCGCAAGAGGCTGAGCCAGTTTTTTAAGCAGCAATCCATTGGTCGTCATGGAAACGGAGCGGACGCCCTCGGTGGACGCGATGCCGCGCACCAATTCCACCACATTCGCGCGGACGGTCGGCTCGCCGCCTGTCAACCTGATTTTGTCGAAGCCAAACCCGGCGAAAAGACGGGTGAAAAACAAGATTTCGTCGTCTTGCATCAGGTCGGCGTTCGGCTGGAAGGTCATATCTTCCGCCATACAATAGACGCAGCGCAAATTACAGTGGTCCGTAAGACTAATGCGCAGGTAGTGAATGTTGCGTCCAAAACGGTCAATTGCCATAGGAAATCCTGTCCGACACCGAGTAAAGTGAAATTTGACGCTTTTTTGCGAGTCGCGCGCCAAAATAACGCTAAAATATGAAGATGGCGTTTGCAAATTATAACAATATTATATGAATTTGACGCTTCCAATTGACGAAGATTTACACCCATGCTATGATGAAGTTTGTCTTTATTTGAGTCATATTTTTTTTCCGCGCCGCCTTTTGAGGTCTGGGAACTGCGGACGGCGCGACCTTTTATCAAAGGAGTTTTTATGAGTTTTGAATTCATTCTGCGAGTTATTGGAATGGTAGTCATGGGGATAGGAGGCGGGGTTTGGGGGTTTCAGCTTGCGGTTGACAACCCTGGCGTGGTGGACGCCTATGTAGTGACTTCCGTTTTTGCGCTGGTGGGGGCGCTGACGGGGTTGGTGTTAACGCCATATTTCACGACCCGCCCCGCGCGCGCCTTGCGCGCTTTGTTCGGAAGAATGTCCGCTGAAAGTTTATTCGCCGGTTTGGTCGGGTTGGTGGTCGGCTTATTGATTGCCACCCTCTTGACTTTTCCGCTTTCCATGTTGCCGAAGCCCTTCAGCCAGGCGCTTCCTTTTGTCGCCGTCGTCGTTTTTTCCTATTTTGGCGTTTCCCTTTTTCTCCTGCGGCAGGGAGACCTGATGGGGCTGTTGAGCGCCCTCAGCGGACGGAACGGCGAAGGCGGTTCTTCCTCGTCGTGGAGCAACCTCAACCGCACTATTCTGCTGGACACCAGCGTCATTATTGACGGGCGCGTGGCGGATATTGCCCGTACGGGTTTTCTGCCCGGCACTCTTCTCATCCCCCGCTTTGTGCTGAACGAACTGCAGTACATCGCCGACTCTCCTGATGGAATGCGCCGCCAACGCGGGCGTCGCGGTATGGAGGTCCTTGCCGAGTTGCAAAAACTTCCCAACGTTCTTGTCCGCGTGTCGGATATTAATGTGGACGGCGTGCGCGAAGTGGACGATAAACTCGTCGTTCTCGGCAAGCAGCTCAAAAGCCCCGTCTTGACCAACGACTATAACCTCAACCGCATCGCTGAGTTGCAGGGCGTAACCGTGCTGAATATCAACGAACTGGCGAACGCCGTCAAGTCGGTGGTGCTGCCTGGCGAAACCCTGCGCATTAACATCATTCAAGAAGGCAAGGAGCAAAGCCAGGGCGTCGGTTATATGGACGACGGCACGATGGTAGTGGTCGAAAACGGCAAGGAATATATTGGAGAATATAGGGACGTGAACATCACCAAAGTCCTGCAAACCGCCGCCGGGCGCATGATTTTTGGGCGCGTGGAAGAGGAGCATAACGGCAAGAAGAAAAAGTGACGCCATTGGGTTTCCGGCGCAGCAGGGCGCAGTATTTTGCGCCCTGCTTTGTTTCCCCTTTTCGACCGGCTTTGTCTGCGGTTAAAATAACTTAACTTGGGCTAAAATAAGAAAATCGTCAATCAGTTCGCGAAAGAAGAGAAATTATGTTAAAAATCTACAACACCCTCACCCGCAAAACCGAAGAATTCCAAACCCTGGAACCCAATCTCGTCAAAATGTACGTGTGCGGCGTGACGGTCTATAACGATGCGCACGTCGGACACGCGATGTCGGCGCTGGTCTTTGATATTATCCGCCGTTATTTGGAATATCGCGGATACGCGGTGCGGCATGTGATGAACTATACCGACGTGGACGACAAAATCATCGCCCGCGCCAATCAACTTGGCGAAGACCCTCTCAAACTTTCGCAGCGTTACATCGAGGATTACGCCCGCGATTTGAAGGCGCTCAACGTGCTGCCTCCCACTTCCACCCCTCAAGTCAGCAAAACCATGCCGCTTATCATCCAGTTTATCGAAGGATTGATTGAAAAGGGACACGCCTACGCCGCGCCTAACGGCGACGTGTATTTCAGCGTTACAAGCGACGAAGACTACGGCAAACTTTCGGGACGAAAATTGGAAGAGATGCAGGCGGGCGCGCGCATTGAGGTTGGAGAAGCCAAGACCCACCCGATGGATTTCGCGCTTTGGAAAGCCGCCAAGGAAGGCGAAATCTCATGGGACAGTCCGTGGGGCAGGGGGCGTCCGGGCTGGCATATTGAATGCTCCGCCATGAATCTTGCGGAACTTGGCGAACAAATTGATATTCACGGCGGCGGCAACGACTTGGTTTTTCCTCATCATGAAAACGAGATTGCTCAAAGCGAATGCTACACCGGCAAACCCTTTGCCCGCTATTGGGTGCATAACGGCATGTTGCAGCTGGGCGGAGAGAAAATGTCCAAATCCATGGGCAACATGGTGACCATCAAACAATTCCTCGCAAAACGCGAAGCCGATGTGATGCGAATGTTGGTCTTAAATGGGACCTATCGCGCGCCGTTGACGTTTAACGACGAAACGCTCGATGCGGCGCAAAAAAACGTTGAACGGCTTAAATCCGCCTTGCGCCCAGCCTTCGCCTCCGCCGGCGGGCTTGCCCCCGACTCTTTATCCGCGCTGACGGCGGCGGCTGAAACCGCCAAAACCAATTTCATTGAAGCCATGGACAACGACTTCAATACCGCCGGCGCGGTCGCCGCGTTGTTCGAACTTTCGAAATCCATCAACGCCGCTCGCGATAACGGCGCAACCGGCGAACAACTCAAATCCGCGCAGGAAACCTTCCGCGAATTGGCTGGCGTTTTGGGCTTGCGTCTCGAAGAAAAGAAAGGCTCCGGCGACGCCGACGCTTTCGTCAATTTGCTGGTGGAAGTGCGCGCTGAAGTTCGAAAACAGAAACTTTGGGCGCTCTCCGACTACATCCGCGATAAATTGAAGGAACTTGGGGTGACGATTGAAGACGGTAAAGACGGAACCCAGTGGCGATATTCGTAACTGAAATTATCCAGCCCGCCATCTTGCATACACCGCCTGCGAAAGCAGGCGGTTTGCGCTTTTCTCCCTGACGACCAGTTCTCCGCTCTCGGTCTTGCCCTCGTATTTTTTCATCATTTCATCCAGCGCCTGCGCCGCGTGAACGGCGGATGCGCGCACCGCGTACAGGGTGGCGACGACAAACAGCGGATTTTCGCTCAGGCAGGCGCGGCAGACCTCCAATAAATGCGGCAGGGATTTGTAGACTTCCCATATTTCGCCTTTGGGTCCGCGACCAAACTTGGGAGGGTCGAGAATGACGCCGTCGTAACGGACTCCGCGCTTTTCCTCCCGCTGCATATACTTGACCGCGTCTTCCACAATCCAACGGATGGGGCTCGCGTCCAGTCCTGAGAGCGCTTGATTCTCCCGCGCCCAACTTACGGACTTTTTGGACGCGTCCACATGAGTGACCTGCGCTCCCGCCGCCGCCGCCGCCAAAGTCGCCAAGCCTGTGTAACCAAAGAGGTTGAGAACTTTTACGGGGCGATTCGCCCTCTGGATGAGGTCCGCCATAAAGTCCCAGTGGGCGGCTGTTTCGGGAAAGACCCCCAGGTGTCGTCCTGGGGTGGTCATCGCCCAGAATCTTAAGACCTGCCTTTCGTCTCTCAAAATCTGTTTTGGATGTTGGGACGCGAAGAGAGGGAGCGGGTAGGTCATTTCCCATTTCTCTTCAATTCGTTTGTTGAAATGCCAATGTCCGCCGCTTTCTTCCGCTGTCGGCTGGAAGACTGCGTGGGCGGCGTCCCAATCCTGTTTGGGTAGGGAGCGCTTCCATATTGCTTGCGCCTCGGGACGCGCGAATACATGCTTTCCGAAGCGTTCCAGTTTGAGACCGTCGCCCGAATCGAGCAATTCATAATCCTGCCAGTTTTTGGCTTCAAGAAGCGTAAAGGAGAAATGGGGAGAGGGCATATATGACCAATGGCGGAGTGCGGATGGTTATGAAATTAACCTGAAATTCTCTTGATTTTTGACTTTTTAGCAGTATAATGTGGTAGAAAGTGGTAAAAAGTGGTAACGAGCGCCGGGAGACGGCGTTCGTCGCATTAAAAGGATAAACAGAACAAATGTTCCTCGGCTACTTTCAGCATAATCTCGACGACAAGGGGCGCCTGATGATTCCGGCGCGCTATCGCGATTTGCTGGAAGGCGGCGCTTTCATCACCCAGGGCTTTGATAAGTGTCTGATGGTGATGACGGAGCCTTATTTCAAGCAGGTTTATGAACGCATTGAAGCCATGAACCTTGCCGACCCGACGGCTCGTCTTCTGCGGCGTCTCATCCTTGCAAACGCCTATCCCGTCGAAGCCGACAAAGTTGGGCGCATCCTTCTGCCGCAGAACCTGCGCGCCTTTTTAGGCGTCGAAAGCGGCGAATTGATTGTCGCCGGACAGGGCGATTATTTTGAAGTTTGGACGCCTGCGCTGTGGAAAGAGCAGATGGCTCAATTGCAGGATACCGACGCCAACAACGCCCGTTTTTCCGCGCTGGATTTGTCCAAAACGAATTCGCTAACGCCTGGCGGCTAGCGAAAAGTATGCGCCACATACCCGTACTTTACAAAGAGATTATACACGCACTGCAACCCAAATGCGGCGGACTTTATGTAGATGGCACATTGGGCGCGGGCGGTCACGCTCGCGGCATTTTGGAGGCTTGCGCTCCGGATGGGCTTCTGCTGGGTCTTGACGTGGACCCGCAGGCGCTGGCGCTGGCTCGTGAGACCTTGGCTCCTTATGAGGGGCGCATACATCTGGCGCAAGCCTCCTACACGACCCTTGCCGAACAACTTGCCAGCCTCGGTTGGAATGCGGTGGACGGCATCCTTCTCGATTTGGGCGCTTCTTCCATGCAATTTGACGTCCCTGAGCGCGGATTTTCTTTTCAGCAGGATGGACCTTTGGACATGCGCTTTGGTCCTCACGCTTTGCGAAGCGCCGCCGACGTTGTGAATACCTGGGATGAAAAAGAACTCGCTGATTTAATTTTTCGCTATGGCGAAGACCCCAGGGCAAGACGCATTGCCCGCGCGATTGTCTCCAGCCGCCCTCTTCAAACCACCCGAGAGTTGGCTGCCGTTGTCGAGAAGGCGTCTCCCCGCCGTGGCAGCCGAATCCACCCCGCGACGCAGACCTTTCAAGCGCTGCGTATCGCCGTCAACGAAGAATTATCGGCGCTGGAAGAGGTCTTGCCGCAAGCGGTCGCCAGCCTGAAACGCGGCGGACGGCTTGCCGTGATTTCCTTTCATTCGCTCGAAGACCGCCTGGTCAAAGAGTTTTTCCGTGAGCAAAGCGCGCGGCGGTTCAATCCGCCTTATGAAAGGATTTACGCGGAAGAGCGGGAGGCTGTTGTAAAAACCGTTAACAAAAAGCCGATTGTGGCTTCGGATGAAGAGGCGCGGAGCAATCCGCGGGCGCGCAGCGCAAAACTTAGAATTGTAGAAAAGTTATGAATCTTCAGAATATTAACCGCCTGGCTCATGCCTATAAAGTCGCTCCCTGGCGCGTCCAGCGTCAGTGGCTTGGCGGCGCTTTGCTGGCGGTGGTCGCTTTTGCCATGATTGCCACGCTTTACCATGACGTGACCTCGCAAGCCGCCATTGCCGGGCGTGAAATTCAAAATTTAATGGCTGCGATAAACGCCAGCCAACAGGCAAGCGCCGACTTGCAGACCGAGCTTGCCCGCCTGACTTCGGCGCAGGCGATGGAACAGAGAGCGCTTGAAATGGGCTTTCGCCCGCTCAAGGCGGGCGAAGCGGAATACCTGGTTGTGCCGGGATACGTTGTTCTCCAGCCGGAAATTCTTTCTTCGGCTTCGCTGCCGCAATTAAGCGCCTTGACCATTCCGCCCGAATATCACGAATCGCTTTTGGAATGGGCGGAGCGAAAAATTACAACGCGAGGCGCGCGATGAGAGAGCAATACGCGATTCGCGTGCAAGTCTTGGCGGCGGCAATGGCTTTGATTGCCTTTGTCATTATCGTCCAGATGACGCGCATTCAAAACAGCCCGGAAGCGGCGGTTTTCCGCCAGCAGGCTTCGAATTACGCGTATGAGTTGCGGACTTTTTACCCGGACCGCGGCGAAATTTACGACCGCAGCGGTCATATGCTTGCGGGAAATAAAACCGTCTATGAAATTGGCGTTAATTTAAGCCTTGTCAAAGACCCCTATGCCATTGCGACCGCCGTCGGCGCGGAACTTGGGCGGGATTCCATGCAATTGGTTTACGCCATTCAGAACCCACCCGAAGGCGTTTCCTACATGGTTCTGGCGGATTTTGTGGAGGCGGAGCAGGCTGAGCGGCTTCAGGCGTTGAAGCAGGCTGCCCAGGAGCAGGCGTCGGAGGGAGCGCGCGGCGCGCTGAGCGGGCTGGAATTCAAACCGCATCCGCAGCGCAGTTATCCGGAAAATTCTCTGGCGTCAAACGTGATTGGATTTGTCAGCCGCGAGGGGCGGGGGTACTTTGGCGTTGAAGAAAAGTACGACACCCTCTTGGCGGGCAGCCCGGTGCAGGCGTTCGTCCCCACCGACCCGAATCGCGCTTTTGAAATTCCGCGCGTGTTAAACGGCACAACTCTTGTCCTCACCCTTAACCGCGACTTGCAAGCCGCCGCCGAAAAGATTTTGGACGACGCCCTTTATACTTACAGCGCGCAAAACGGCGTCATCGCCGTTATGGACCCGCGCAACGGCGAGACGCTTGCCATGGCGGTCACGCCGCGTATGAATTTGAACCATTTTTGGAATTACGCCAATATTTACAATAACGCCAGCGAATTCAACCCTGTCATTTCCAAGCCCTATGAGCCCGGCTCGGTGTTGAAGATTATCACCATGGCTGCGGCGCTGGATAGCGGGACGGTCACGCCTGGCACGACCTATCTCGATACCGGAGCGATTTTGGTCGGCGGCGCGACGATTCAAAACTGGAATCAAGAGCCTTGGGGGGTGCAGGATATGACCGGCTGTTTGCAGCACTCGCTTAACGTTTGTATGGCGACGCTTTCCACCAAAATGGGCGCTGGGACCTTTTACTCCTACATGGATAATTTCGGTTTTGGGCGACTCACCGGCGTAGACTTGGCGGGCGAGGCGGCAGGCAGACTCAAAGTCCCCGGCGACGAAGATTGGTATCCGGTCGACCTCGGCACAAATTCCTTTGGTCAGGGCATTTCCGCTACGCCGCTTCAAATCATGGCGGCGGCGTCCGCCATTGCCAACGGCGGGCGCGCGGTTATTCCGCATGTGTTGTACGCGATGGTGCGCGACGGTCGTCAATACAACGTCCCAGCCCAATTTGCGGGGTCGCCCATTTCCGAACAAACCGCCGAGACTCTTTCCGGGATGCTGGCGGTTTCCCTCGAATCGGAAGGGTCGCTGGCTTTGCTGCCCGGTTATCGAATCGCCGGCAAGACCGGCACGGCGCAAATCCCGGTGAATGGGTTTTACGACATGACCCAGACCAACGCTTCTTTTATCGGTTGGGGTCCGGTGGACGACCCGCAGTTCATGATTTATGTCTGGCTTGAACGCCCTTCCGCGTCCATCTGGGGCTCTGAAACCGCCGCCCCGGTCTTTGCCGAAATGGCGGAAAAAACCGTCGTCCTGTTGGATATTCCTCCTGACTATATCCGTCAGGGATTAGCCGTGAAATGATATGCCCGCAT
>JAIWOB010000027.1 GCA_020217065.1 Chloroflexota bacterium
TAGCCGACCTTCTTGAAGCGTTAACAGGGGTTCGCATCCCGAATGCCGCCGTGCCCATCCGCGAGGCGGTCGTTGACTCGCGCCAGGCTGTTCCCGATTCCCTCTTTGTGGCGATTCCCGGCGAGCGGGTGGACGGTCATGACTTTATCGCTGAAGCCTTCCAGAAGGGAGCGGCTTTTGCTTTAACTCAAAGAGAAACCCCTCTTTTTCGCGTCCTTGATTTGCGCGGCGGTCTCGATGCAGAATCCGCTCTCGACCTTTCTCCTCCCCTCTGTTTACGCGTGGAAAACACCGTATCCGCCCTGCAGCAAACGGCGCGTTTCTGGCGCCGCAGGTTGAATTTGAAAGTCGTTGGCGTTACGGGCAGCGTGGGCAAATCCACCACCAAAGAGGCGATTGCCGAAGCGTTGGGCGTCCGTTATCGAACCTTACGCAGCCCCGGTAACTTAAACAACGAAATCGGCTTGCCGCTTTCGATTTTAAAACTCGACTCTTCCTATCAGCGCGCCGTTTTGGAGATGGGGTTCTACGTCCCCGGCGAAATTCAATTCTTGTGCGATATCGCCCTGCCGCAAATCGGCGTGGTGACGAATGTCGGCACCGTCCATGCGGAACGCGCCGGCTCGCAGGAAGCCATCGCGCGCGGAAAAAGCGAACTGGTTCAGGCGCTTCCCGAAGACGGCGTCGCCATCCTCAACTTCGACGACCCCTGGGTGCGTAAGATGGAGGAGAAGACGAAAGCCCGCGTCTTTTTCTATGGGCTGTCGCCGGAAGCCGACCTGTGGGCCGACCAAATCGAAGGGCTGGGGTTGGACGGCATCCGCTTCCGCCTGCACTACAAGGGCGAAACCGTCCATTCTCACGTGCCGATGATTGGGCGGCACTCCGTTCACACGGTTTTGCGCGCCGCGGCGGTCGCCATCAACGACGGATTGACCTGGCAGGAAATTTTCAGCGGTCTCTCGCGCGGACGCGCCCAACTGCGTCTGGCGGTTGTACGCAGCGCGAGCGGCGCGCTGATTTTGGACGATACCTACAACGCTTCCCCCGAATCGACGCTTGCCGCCCTCAACCTCCTCGACGAACTGGACGGGCGCAAGATTGCCGTGTTGGGCGACATGCTCGAACTGGGTCCCTACGAGAGGCAGGGACATGAAATTGTCGGAATGCGCGCCGCGCAAGTGGCAAGGATTTTACTGACCCTCGGTCCGCGCGCCCGCATGATTGCCGCCGCCGCCCGCCGCGCCGGCATGAAGCCGTCGAACATCCTGGAATTTGACGACCCCCAACCCGTTACGGATTGGCTCAACGAAAACCTCCAGTCTAACGACGCCGTATTGGTGAAAGGTTCGCGCGCTTTGCGCATGGACCGCATCACCGCCGCCCTGGAGACGAAATCGTGAGACAAATCGCCCTCTCTCTTAGTTTTGCGGGTCTTGCCTTTTTGATGACCGTCATCTGGGGCGGTCCTCTCTTGCGGATTTTGCGCCATTACAAGATAGGCAAAATTATCCGCGTCGAAGAGCCGGGGCGTCACGGCGTTAAGATGGGGACGCCCACCATGGGCGGCGTGATGTTTATCCTGCCCGTGTTGTTGTTTAGCGGGTTGCTTAATGCGGTGGCGCTGGCAGGTTGGAGCGCCAGCGGCGTGGGGCGCTCCGTCCTTGTGCCGATGGCGGTCATGTTGGGATTCGCCATCCTGGGCGCGGTGGACGATTGGGAAGGCATCCGAGGCAGGCGCAAAGGCGACGGAATGCGAGCCAGCGTCAAATTTACCTTTCAGGTCATCCTTGCCCTGATAACCGCCTATGTCTTGAAATACCGCATGGATGTGCCGGACCTTTATCTTCCGGGCTTGTTCTTTGAAATCGAACTTGGCTGGCTTTATGTTCCAATCGCCGCGTTTATCATCGTGGCTGAATCCAACGCGCTCAACTTCACCGACGGATTGGACGGTTTGGCGGGCTTGATTGCCGCCACCGCGATAGCCGCCTTTGGCGGAATCGCCCTCGTGCAGGAACAAATTTATCTGGCGCGCTTTTGTTTCATTCTTGTCGGCGCCCTGTTTGGCTTTTTGTGGTTTAACGTCCATCCTGCCGAATTATTCATGGGCGATACCGGCTCGCTTTCCTTGGGCGCTGTGTTGGCTGTCGTCGCCCTGCTGACGGGACAGTGGCCCATGCTGCTGGTCATCGGCATTATCCCGTTGAGCGAAATGTTAAGCGTGGTCATTCAAATCGGTTATTTCAAATGGACGAAGGGCAAGCGTTTCTTCAAGATGGCGCCCGTTCATTTGCATTTTGAACTGCTTGGCTGGAGCGAAACCCAGGTCGTGCAGCGTTTTTGGCTCATCGGTCTGGTCGCCGCCTTGATAGGAATAGGACTTTCGCAGGTTTAGTTTTCCGCTCCTTCAGAGTCTTGGAAGAAGCGAAAGAGAATCATGACCAACTGGAACTCCGCCCACATCCTCATCCTCGGAGCCGCGAGACAAGGCGTCGCCCTTGCCCGCTGGCTCTCCCGTCACGGCTCGCGCGTGACCTTGAGCGATTCGCGCAGTTTGGAGCAGCTTGCGTCCGCCCGCGAGTCCCTTGCGGATGTGAATGTGAAATGGGCTGTGGGCGGACATCCGCTGGAGCTGCTCGACGGCGTAGACTTGCTTTGCCTTTCGGGCGGCGTCCCGTTGACGCTGCCCATTGTTCAGGAAGCCGTCAGGCGCGGCGTTCCGCTCTCCAACGACACCCAAATTTTCCTCGAAACCGTTCCCTGCAAGACGATAGGCATTACCGGCTCCGCCGGCAAAACCACCACCACCACTCTGGTTGGCGAAATGGCAAGGCTGGACTATGGACTGCGGACCGCCGACGGTGCAAAGACATCGTCCGCCGTCCGCGGTCCACGGTCTTTTGTAGGCGGCAACATCGGCGACCCGCTCATTAACTACGTGGACGAGATGACCGCCGACGACCTCGCCATCCTTGAGATTTCGTCTTTTCAACTGGAGCAGACGACCCTCTCGCCAAACGTGGCGGCAATC
Source organism: Chloroflexota bacterium (assembly GCA_020217065.1). Taxonomy (GTDB): domain Bacteria; phylum Chloroflexota; class Anaerolineae; order Anaerolineales; family Villigracilaceae; genus Villigracilis. Next base: position 3,035 of record JAIWOB010000027.1, read on the forward strand.
CTCAATATCACCCCCAACCACCTCGACCGTCACGGCACAATGGAAGCCTATACCGCCGCCAAGGCGCGGATTTTGGATTTCCAAACCGAACAAGACGCCGCCATCCTCGGCTGCGACGATAAAGGCGCCTGGAATTTGCGGAATCGAGTCAAAGGCAAACTGCTGACCTTCAGCCTGAAGGAATTGCCCGAACGTCTGGACGGCGCGTATTTCCACGACGGTTTGTTGAGTCTGCGCGAAGGAAAAGCCTATGTGCCGTTGCTGCCGCGCGAAAAAATCCAATTGCGCGGCGACCATAACGTGGCGAACGTCCTCGCGGCGTTTGCCATTGGTCATGCGGCTGGTTTCAAATTGGACGCCATGCTCGAAGCGGTTGAAGAATTTCGCGGCGTGCCGCACCGCCTTGAGTTTGTCCGCGAATTGCGCGGAGCGCGCTGGTATAACGACTCAATCGCCACCGCGCCCGAACGCAGTATGGCGGCAATCCGCGCCTTTAGCGAACCCATCGTGTTGATGCTCGGCGGACGCGACAAGAACCTGCCCTGGGATGAAATTGCCCAACTGATTCGCCGCCGCGTCAAGCATGTGGTGGCGTTTGGCGAAGCGGCGGAACTGATTCAGAAAGCGGTCGGCTCCGGCGTGAACTTGCAGCGCGCAGCCAGCCTCAAAGAGGCGGTGACGCTTGCCGCCGCATCCGCATCCGCCGGCGACGTCGTTCTGCTTTCGCCCGGCTGCACAAGTTTCGACGAGTTTACCGACTTTGCCGAAAGAGGAGAAGCTTTTAGAAAATGGGTTCAGGAACTTTCATGAGAGAAAGTTACGCCTTGAATAGCGGCGGCAGAACCGTCCGCGGCTTCGATATGCCCCTGCTGGCGGTCGTAGCCGCGCTGACCGTTTTCGGACTTGCCATGCTCTACTCCTCTTCGTGGGACTTCTCCCTCGGCGCATACGGCGACGCCATGCACATGTTTAATCGCCAGTTAACCTGGCTTGGGCTGGGCGCGGCGGTTGCTCTTTTCTTCGCTTTCTTCGATTACCATCACTGGCGGCGGCTTGTCGTGCCAGTCATGGGCGTCACCATCGTCCTTTTGGCTGCCGTCCTTTTGATGAACGGCATCCGTCTTGGAGCAAAGCGCGCCATTTTCGACGGCTCGGTTCAGCCTTCGGAACTGGCAAAACTGGTCTCGATTCTTTATCTAAGCGTCTGGTTGTACGCCAAGCGCGAATATCTGCACGATATTTCCCTGGGTTTGATTCCTTTGGGCGTTATCCTTGGCGTCGTTGGCGGTTTGATTTACCAACAACCCGACTTGAGCGCCGCCGCCACGGTTCTCATCCTGGGCGGACTGCTCTTCTTCCTCGCCGGCGGCGACCTGAAACAGATTGGCGGATTGCTCGTGATTGCCGTCCTTGCGGCATGGCTGGTTTCCTCTATCAGCCCCACAGGACAGCAGCGCGTAGCGGATTTTCTTGCCGGCATCCGCGACCCATTGCAGGCTTCGTATCACGTCCGCCGCTCCTTTGAGGCTATCGTCAACGGCGGGTGGTTCGGCGTCGGGCTGGGACAATCGCAAGCCAAACTCACGGGGCTGCCTGTGCCGCCCACCGACAGCGTCTTCGCTGTCGTCGTCGAAGAACTGGGCTGGTTCGGCGCAGTCGGCTTGATTTTGCTTTACGGCTTTCTCGTCTGGCGCGGACTGGTCATCGCCCGCCGCGCGCCCGACATGCTTGGCACAATCCTCGCTTCGGGGCTTTCGATTTGGGTCGGCTTCGAAGCCCTGCTCAACATGGCGGTGATGGTTGGCTTGGTTCCCTTCGCAGGCAACGCCCTGCCGTTCATCAGCGCGGGCGGCTCCAATCTGGTCGCCACGCTGGCGGCGATTGGCATTTTATTCAATATTTCCCGCCAGCGAGGCGAAGGCGCAATGGCGGATGAAGAATGGAGGACTTACAGTGCGGTTGCTTATTTGCGCAGGTGGGACGGGCGGCGGGGTGTATCCCGCGCTCGCCGTGCTCGACGCGCTAATCAGCCAACGTCCCACGACTGAAGTCCTCTGGGTCGGCGGCGAAGGCGGCATGGAAGAGGAACTCGTGAAACGCGCGGGATTCCCCTATCGTTCCATTCCTGCCGCCGGACTGCATGGCGTTGGCTTGCGCGCGCTGCCCGGCAACGCGGCGAAACTGGCTCGCGGCGTCCTGGCTTCGCGCCGCATCCTGCGCGAGTTCAAGCCCGACGCGCTCTTCTTCACCGGCGGCTTCGTCGCCGCCCCCATGGCGCTGGCGGGTATGAACGTCCCAACCGCATTATATGCGCCGGACATCGAACCCGGCCTGGCTCTCAAATTCCTGTCGAGTTTTTCGGATGTGATTACCGTGACGGCGGACGACTCGAGGAAGTTTTTCCCGCGCGCGAAGCGGGTCGTCCTCACCGGCTACCCGCTTCGCGCCGACCTTGCCAACTGGTCCCGCGAAAAAGCCTTTTCCCACTTTGGGCTGGACGCTTCCCTTCCCACCCTGCTGGTCACCGGCGGAAGCAAAGGTGCGCGCTCGATTAACATGGCGCTGTTGAAGAATCTCCGCGAATTGTTGGGTATCGCGCAAGTTATTCACATCACCGGCGCCCTCGATTGGGACGCGGTTGAAAAGTCGGCGCAGGAACTCCCCGCAGAGTTGAAGTCCCGCTGCCGCATCATGCCGTACCTGCACGAGATGGGAGCCGCCCTCGCCGCCGCCGACTTGGTCCTCTCGCGGGCGGGCGCATCCACGCTGGGCGAATATCCGCTGTTCGGTTTGCCCGCTGTGTTAGTTCCTTATCCGCACGCCTGGCGCTACCAGAAAGTCAACGCCGATTTTCTGGCGGAGCGTCGCGCGGCGGTTGTTCTGCAGGATGAGGCGTTGGATGAAAAACTCCTCCCCGTCTTGAAAGACCTTTTGTCGAACGAGCGAAAACGCGAAGCCATGCGCGCCGCCATGAAGAGCCTGGCGCGTCCCGACGCGTCGCGCGCCGTTGCCAGTCAATTGTTGGCTCTGGCTGGAGGGCAGACCCTATGATGAGCGTCGTTTACCTCTTTTGGATGTTTGTCTTTCTCTTTGGCGTCATCGGCGCGATGCGCGGCTGGGCGAAAGAATTGATGGTCTCCTTCAGCGTGGTGACCTCTCTGGCGGTCAACCTCCTGTTGGAAAAATATATTCCCCTCGTGCGCGACCTGGATAAAGCCAGCGGCTCCGTCTTTTGGATTCGCATCTTGATTCTGACCGCCCTGGTGTATTTCGGCTATCAAACGGTTTCCATTTCGCGTTTCGCTTCCAAAGCCATGCGCGAACGTTTACAGGATTCGATGTTCGGCGCGGTGCTGGGCGGCTTCAATGGCTATTTGATTGCAGGTTCCGTCCTTTACTACAATCATGTGGCAAACTACCCGTATCCCGATATTCTCAGCCGCGCCACAGACCCAGCCATTATCGAATCCATCGAGGCGATGATGCGGTACATGCCGCCGCGCTTCCTCGGCGAACCCGGCATCTACTTCGCCGTCATCATCATCCTCATTTTCATCATCGTCGTCTACATCTAGCGGCTGTCAGACTATAAGACTATCAGACTAACGACTATTCGACTAACCATGACACGCGTTCACTTTATCGGCATCGGAGGTTCAGGGCTTTCCGCCATCGCGCTCCTGCTCAAAGAGAGCGGCTACGAGGTGAGCGGCTCCGACCGCGCCCTTTCGCCTTTCGCGCTCGACCTGCAAAAACAGGGCGTAACCGTTTACGCTGGTCATCACCCGCGTAACGTCGGCGGCGCAGACCTGGTCATCCGTTCCTCCGCCGTGCCGGACGATAACCCCGAAGTGGCTGCTGCGCTGCAAAAGGGCATCCCTGTCTTCAAGCGCGCCGATTTCCTCGGACGCCTGATGGCGGACCAAACCGGCATTGCGGTCGCCGGGACGCATGGAAAAACCACCACCACCGCCATGCTCGCCTGGACCCTCTACGTTATGGGGCGCGACCCGTCTTTCATCGTCGGCGGCGTCTTGAATAACTTGAACGTCAACGCCCATGCGGGCAAGGGCGTTCATTTCGTCGTCGAAGCGGACGAATATGACCGCATGTTTTTGGGGTTGAAGCCGCACATTGCCGTCGTCACCAACTTGGAGCATGACCACCCCGACTGCTACCCGACTTTTGACGACATGTACTCCGCCTTTCAAGCCTTCGTTGACCTTTTGCCGCCCGACGGTTCTCTCATTGTTTCCGCCGAAAGCGACGGGGCGGTCTCTCTGTTATCGTACGCCCGCCGTAAGGGATTGAATGTCGTTTCCTACAGCGTTCAAAGCGACTTGACCATCAACAGCCCGCAGTGGATGCAGGCGCGCAAGCCCCTTATCAACCGGCGCGGCGGCTACGATTTTTCCGCCACCACAAACATCGGCGGAGAAGTGACAAACGTTGGGGTTTCTCTGCAAGTTCCGGGCGAACACAATGTCCGCAATGCGTTGGCGGTTTTATCCGTGATTGCGACTCTAGGTTTATCTTTGCCGGAGGCGGCGAAGGCGCTTGGCGAATTTACCGGCACAGGGCGCCGCTTCGAGGTCAAAGGCGAGGTCAAAGGCGTGATTGTGATTGACGATTACGCCCACCATCCGACCGAAATCCGCGCCACGCTGGCAGCCGCAAAGGCGCGTTATCCTGACCGCCGCATTTGGGCGGTCTGGCAGCCTCATACGTATTCGCGCACGCAGACGTTGTTCTTTGAGTTCTCGCGCGCCTTTCGCGACGCCGACGAAGTTCTCGTCACCGAAATCTATCCTTCGCGCGAACCGCCTCAGGATTTTTCCTCTGCCGAGGTGGTCAGTGCCATGCCGCATCCTTCCGCCCGTTACAGCGGAACGCTTGCCGAAACCACCGAATATTTGTTGAAGAATCTCCGCGCCGGCGACGCGCTGCTGGTTCTTTCGGCTGGCGACGCCGACCAAATTAGCGCCGAGGTCTTGAAGAGATTATGACCGCGCCCGCCCGTTTTCTCGACGCGCTGCGTCTCAAGTTAGGCGCTGCGGTTCAGGAAAATATCTCTCTTGCGCCGTACACTTCCGCGCGAATTGGCGGTCCTGCCGATGTGTGCGTTACGGTCCGCTCCGCCGATGAACTTGCCGAAGCCGTCCAAACCGCATGGGACTACGGGATGCCGTATTTTGTTCTGGGCGGCGGCTCGAATATCCTCATCAGCGATAAAGGCGTGCGCGGGTTGACGATTTTGAATCGCGCGAAAGAAGTCCGTTTTGAGGAGGGCGAACCGCCCGCTGTGTGGTGCGAATCGGGAGTCGTCCTCAGCAATGTAGCGAACCGCTGCGCCGCCAGGGGTTTCTCTGGCTTGGAATGGGCGGCGACTGTCCCCGGCACGGTGGGCGGCGCGGTTTACGGCAACGCGGGCGCATTCGGCGGCGACATGGCTGCCAATTTAATTTGGGCTGAAGCGTTGACCAAGAACGGGCGCGAGAAATTCTCCGCCGCGCGGATGGAATATGGCTACCGCGCCAGCGTCTTAAAGCGCGGCGGCGCGCAAGCGGTTGTGCTTTCGGCGCTTTTGAAATTAAACCGTTCAAGCGCGGCGGAAGCCTCCGCTGTCGTCAGCCAGTTGAGCGAGCGCCGAAAATCCACACAGCCGCCCGGCGCCAGCATGGGTTCCATGTTCAAAAACCCTGCGGGCGATTATGCGGGACGATTAATCGAAGCGGCGGGTCTCAAAGGCGCGCGCATTGGAGGCGCTGAAATCAGCGCGAAACACGCCAATTTCTTTATCGCTCACGGCGAAACCCGCGCCGGCGACGTCCGCGCATTGATAGAAATGGCGCGCAAAACCGTGTTTGATAAATTTGGCGTTCGCCTTGAATTGGAAATTGAATTGATTGGAGAATGGAACGTTGAACGTTAAACGTTCAACGCTGGATACGATTATGAAAAAACTTCGCGTTGCGGTTCTTTTTGGCGGTCGTTCGGGCGAACATGAGGTTTCGCTTATGTCCGCGCGCTCTGCGCTGGACGCGCTTAACCCCGAAAAATATGAAACGCTTCAGGTGGGCATTACGCTGGACGGCGAGTGGTATCACGGCGAGAATACGCTGGACGCTTTTATGCGGGGCAGCCTTGACCGCCTGAACCGCGTTATTCTGCCCCAAGAGCCTTCACACTCCGCCCTTTATCAGTTACGAACGACCGATGGCGGCGAAGCCCTCGAAAAAATTTCCGATATTGATGTTTTTTTCCCCGTCTTGCACGGACCTTTCGGAGAGGATGGGACGCTTCAAGGCTTGCTCGAACTGGCGGACGCCGCCTACGTTGGCGCGGGCGTGGTCGGTTCCGCCGTCGGCATGGACAAAGGCGTCTTCAAGGATGTGATGCGCGCGAATGGAATTCCAATTGTCGAATCCATGCTCATCCTGCGGACTGAACTCGAAGCCGACATGAACGCCGTTATCGAGAAAATCGAGAAGATGGGCGAGTATCCATTCTTTGCCAAGCCCGCCAATCTTGGCTCGTCGGTGGGTATCAGCAAATGCAATTCCCGCTCCGACCTTGCCGAAGGGTTGATGGAAGCCGCCCGCTTTGACCGCCGCCTTATCGTCGAGAAGGGAGTCCGCAACGTCCGCGAGATTGAGGTCAGCCTGCTGGGCAACGAAGACCCGCAAGCCTCGGTGTGCGGCGAAATCCTTCCGAGCCGCGAATTCTATTCTTATGAGTCGAAATATATTGACGGAACTTCGGGTTTGCTTATCCCCGCGCCGCTGCCCGCTGAAGTCAGCGACAAGATTCGCGAATACGCCGTCCGCGCTTACAAAGCGATTGACTGCGCCGGCATGGCGCGCGCTGATTTTTTCGTTGAAAGGGAGACCCATCGCATTTATTTGAACGAGTTAAACACCCTGCCGGGGTTCACCTCGATTAGCATGTATCCGAAACTGTGGCAGG
>JAIWOB010000003.1 GCA_020217065.1 Chloroflexota bacterium
CGTCTGAGCGGGCAACCCACGCGGCAAGTTGAAGCAGCCCGTTCCCTGCCAGCAGCGATTCCGCCAACAGGGCAACGCCGTCGCCGCCGCGGGTATCCGTCAGGTAGGTAAGCAAAATCCAGACGATGTAGAAAAAATTTCGCTGTTTCAAAGAAAGCCAAAGCCCCACATAAAAAGAAATCAGGAACGGCAGGGCGAGGTAATTGGCTGGGCTGTGCAATTGCAGGACAATCAGATAGAACTCCAGGGTGCGGCGGCTGGTCTGCCCCGCCGACAGCAGAGGCTCGAAACCATGTCGCAGCAAAACGGTCATCCACCACGGGGAGGTCAACAGGAAGACGCCCAAAGCGACGCCCAGGGCGGAAGCAAGTCCGCGTGGACTGCGTCCGTAGAAAAGGAAGAGCGTCAAACCGCCCAATGCGGCGTGAAGAGCCGTCTGTGGATGGCTGAGTACGGTGAGCGCGCCAAAAAGGGCGGTCAGAAAAAGCCGTCTGGGCGAATATTCTTTGAATAGCCGCGCCGCCTGCCACAACATGAGAATCAGAAATAACATGCCGAAGGCGCGGGTAACTCCCCCGCCCATTACCTGCCAAAGAAAAGCGCGAGAGGAAAGCGCATACGCAAGAGCCGCCAGCCCGGCGGCTGTCCGTGAAGGAAGAAACTGTTCGGCAAGTTTGAAGAAGAAAAAAACGGCAAGGACGTTGACAAAAGGAGGAAGCCAGAGAAAAACCTGCAACTCCGAAATGGGCAAAAGGAAAGAAAGGAAAGCGGCGGCGTAAAGACCCAGCGGCGGATAAGCGAAAGGAATATGCGCCAGATTATATGAAGTGAAATGCGGCGGAAGGAAATGATTTGCCGCCAAATCGCGCGCCATGACGTAGAACATTCCCCCGTCGTTGAGCGGAAACCCGCTGGAGGCGGCTGGGACAAAACGCACGACGGCGCCGAAAAGCAGGGCGGTAAAAAGCAGAAGAGCGCCCCAATCGAGGCTGCGGTTCACGGATATTTTCATATTTCAAAAGACCCTAAAGGTTTGACAGCCTTTAGGGTCGGTTTGTTATTTCATAGTTTCACCGGTCTTACGGGAGGTTCCAAGAGTCTGGCGAGTTCGGCGGCGCCTTCGTCGTCCGTCACTGCCAGCACTTCGTCTCCTTCTTCAAAGGCGCTGGCGCCGCGCGGCAGGGTGATTTGCCCGCGACGGATGATTCCCGCAATGACGCAGGTGTCGGGCAATCCCAAATCCTTGATTGGCACGCCAATCGCTTTCGCGCCAGGCGGCACTTTTTCCTCGACGAGAGAATAGCGTCCGCGCCGTAATTTAAGGAGAGTCATCATGTCGCCGAGAGACATTTCCTCCTGAATGAGGTGCGCCATCACATCCGCCTGGTTGATGGTCTCGTCCACATGAAAACGATGGTCGAAGAGCCAGGCGTTGAGAGGGTTGTTGATGCGGGCGATAATGCGGCGGACGTTGAAAAGGGTGCGTCCCAGATAACAGGTCACCAGGTTGGCGGCATCGTCGCTGCCGGCGGTCACAAGGACGTTTGCCTTGTCCAAGCCGGCGGCTTTCAAGGCGGCAGGGTCGGTGGCGTTGCCCTCGTAAATGACTTCAGTGGGCAGTTCGCGGTGAAGAAGCGTGAGCAGCTCGCGGCGATGCTCCATCATGCGAATTTGATGTCCCTGCTCGATTAATTGCATTGCGAGTTGGGCGCCGGTTCTCCCGCCGCCCGCGATAAATACAAACATATTAAGCAGCCTCCTTTCGGGCGTTCAGGCGGGCGTTCAGGCGGGCGTTCAGAGCGGTGACGCCTTCCAGGGTTGCGCTCACGGTGAGAATATCGCCGCCTTCAAGTTTCGTATCAAGCGCGGGAAGTTGGGCGCGCCCAGCGCGGGTCAACGCCGCGACGACGATGGTGTTGGAGCAGTTTTCGAGCAAAGAGGAAAGCGGGGCTCCGCTCCAAGCGCTGGGAACGTGCATTTCATAAACTTCCACTTCGCCGTTGCCGGCGGAGAAAACGGCGCGAAAAGAAGCGTCTATCAGAAGTTCTTGCAGGCGCTCCGCCCCCCAAGCGGTGGAGCTGACAACCTGAAGCCCAAAGGCTTCAAGCATCTCGCGCATGGCGGGGTCGTAATTGCGGACAAGAACGCGTTTGACCTCAGGGTAATGAGAGCGGATGGCGTGGCCAATAACCGCGTTCATGGTGTCGGAATTGGTCACCACAGCCACTCCTTCCGCCGTCGCAACCCCGGCGCGGGTAAAGGTGTCGGCGGCAAGCGCTTCGCCTTCCACAGTGCGCCCATGAAAGTCGGCCGGCAGGCGGTTGAAAGAGTTTCGGTTGCTGTCCACCACAACGACCTTGTATTTTTGTCGGTAAAGGCGGTAGGCAAGTTGAGCGCCGACTCGTCCGCACCCAATAACAATGAATTTCATTTTCTCTCCTTAATTCATATTTCTTTCATGCACCTGATACGGCACGTCGGTAATGACGACGCCGTGTTTGCTCTTTAATTGTTCGCGCAGGATATTGGCGGTATTCATGTGAAGAGCGCCCGACAACGGATTATCGGAGACGAACTCCGGCACCACTACCGTAATGATTTCGCCCGGTTGGCGCGCTTCGGCAACATCGGAAATGTAAGCCAGGATAGGCTCAATAAACAGGCGGTAGGGAGAATCCAGCAGCACCATTCGCACGCCGCCGCCCCAGGTTTCCCACTTGGCGCGCACTTTTTCAGCGTCGGCAGGCTCAATGACCACATGCACGGCGGTCACGTCGTCGGACAACATACGAGCGTAACGCAAGGCGGCAAGCGTGCCTTGATGCACGCCGCTGACCGGCATGATGACGCGATGGCGGGTGGTGTGATGAGGAATAACGCCAAAATTATCGAGGGAAAGATTACGGGCAAGATTTCGATAATGAATGTGAATGGTCCACAAAGCGGCAATCAGCAGGGGTATCAGAATCAGCACAACGTAAGCCCCGTCCTTGAATTTGGTAATCGCAAAGACAAACATGACCACGCCGGTGCAGAACGCGCCAAAACCGTTCGCCGCCATTTTCAAGCGCCAGAGCGGGTCGTAGCGCAGGGACGAAATGCGCTGCGAACCCTCGTCTCGCGTTTCGGGGTGAATCCTCCCGCTGCGCCTCCAGCGCAGCGCCATGCCAAATTGGGCAAGGGTGAAAGACAGAAAAACGCCGATGGCGTAAAGAGGGATGAGACGGGTAACGCTCGCCTGGAAAAAAACAATCAAAAGGGAAGAGAGAATCGCCAGCGCCACGATTCCGCGCGAATAGACCAGACGGCTTCCGCGATAGGTCAATTGACGGGGGAGAAAGCCGTCCATCGCCATCAGAGCGCTTAGGCGGGGAAAACCGGCAAAGGCGGTGTTTGCCGCGAGAATGAGAATGACCGTCGTGGCGAGGATGACGGCGTAATACATGAAACCGTCGCGGTCAAAGACGGTTCTTCCAAGCTGCGAAATGACGGTCTCAAACTCGGAAGGCACCGCGCCCACGCGGCTGGCGAGAAAGGAAATGCCAAGAAACAGGCTCGCCAGAATGAACGCCATCCAGCTCAACGTAATTGCGGCGTTCTTGCTGCGCGGTTCCTTGAACGCCGTAATGCCGTTGGAAATGGCTTCGATACCGGTCAACGCCGCCGTGCCGCTGGAGAAGGCGTGAAGGATGAGAAAGGGGGTGACTACCGTCGCCGCGCCGTGCATGAGAATTTCGGGAGGGTCCGCCACCGCGCCGAGACTCCCGCTCAGGTACTTGAACATGCCGGCGCCGACCGTAATAAACATGATGACGACAAAAGACATGCTCGGCACGGCAATGGCGGCTCCCGACTCGCGCACGCCCCGCAGGTTGATAAGCATAATCAGCGCGACCGCCGCCACCGAAAGCGCCACGCGATACTCGTATAGTTCCGGGTAGGCGGAAACAATCTGCGCCACCCCGGAAGAAATGGACACCGAAACGGTCAGGATGTAATCTGTCAGGAGGGCTGCCGCCGCCGTTAAACCCGCCAATTCGCCAAGATTGTCGCGGGCGACCACATACGCGCCGCCTCCATCCGGATAGGCGTGGATGACCTGAATATAAGAAACGGCGACGATGGTCAACAATACCACAATTGCGATGGAAATCGGGAAGACATACCCGAATGCGATGGTTCCCGCCGCCGCCAAAACCACCATGATTTCCTGCGTGGCGTAGGCGTTCGACGATAAAGCGTCGGATGCGAATACAGCCAGCCCGACCGCCTTGCCGATGGTCTCATGCGGCGCGTCCGCTGTCGAAAGCGGACGCCCAATGAGAAAGGAAGATAAATTGCGGCGCGGTTTGTAATTCGCCGCGCGTTCGATAATGGTGGTTGGTTTATTGTTTTTTGAATTAATCATAAGAATCTGTTGTCAACATGAAATAAGCCTTTACAAGAAAAAACTCCATAAGGCGCGATTATATTACAAACCCGTCTAACCGCCTCTGGTTTCTCTCGGCTGCGCAAGGGGAATCTGCAAATGAAAAACGCTGCCCTTTCCCACAACGCTTTCCACCCATACCCGTCCCCCGTGGCTTTCCGCAATAGAATGAACAATGGCAAGCCCCAATCCCGAGCCATATTGGGCGCGGGCTTCGCGCTGCTTGCCGCGATAGAATTTTTCAAACAAGCGGGGCTGGTCTTCGACGGGAATACCGATGCCCGTATCTTCAATGGAAAAGACAAGACCGTTGGGCTTGGAAGCCGTGCGAATGGTCACGCGTCCGTTTTGAGGCGTGTATTTGATGGCGTTTTCCACTAAATTATAGACCGCCTGATGCAGCAACGCCTGGTCGGCTTCCACGGCGTGGGGCATATCTTTGGCGAGTTCCACGCTCAAGAGGATATTTTTTTGATTTGCCTGCAATTGCAAGGCGCTGGTTACGCGCTCAATGATGTCCAACACGGTGACTTGTTCAACCTGGAGACCCACGCCCAAGTCAATGCGCCCCAAATCAAGAAGGTTATTGACCAGGCGCGACATATTTTCAACGCCGGAAATAATCTTCTTGACGTATCCCTGCTGCTGCTCGTTTAATTCGCCCACCATTTCAAGCATGGTGGCGTAGCCGCGCATCAAGGTCAGGGGAGAACGCAGGTCGTGGCTGACGGTCGCCACAAATTCCGATTTCATAGCGTCAAGCTCTTTAAAGTGGGTGACGTCGCGCATAATACACACACGCCCAATTTGACGATTTTCCACCGTGACCGAAGAGGCGGTGGCGAGATAAGTGCGTTTATCCGCGAGGATGATTTCGGCGGATTGGTGTTCTCCCGCGCCCTGCAGCAACGCGAGCAGCGGCTTGAGTTTGACCACCTTTTCAGTTTCCATGCCGGCGCTTTTGTCCGCATCCTGACCGATGGCGGCGGAAGCGGCGCGGTTGGCGAGCAAAATTCTGTTGCGGTGGTCGGTGACAAGCACCGGGTCTGGCGTGGAATTGAGAACGGCTTCCAACTGACGGCGGGAGGCTTCGGCGTTTAAATAGAGGTGAGCGTTGGCGACCGCGAGCGCCGCTTGTCCTGCCAGCGTCGTGATAAAGCGCACGTCCGAATCGGAGAACATGCGCGGCTGCTCATAGCCCGCCCAGACCACGCCGTAATAACGATTTTCGCGGCGCAAGGCGACCGCCAGTAAAGCCTGAGGATTCGCCAAAGAAGGGTCGAGCAGCAGTTCGCGCGAACGATTAAGGTTCGGGATAACCAGTTTTTCATGGTTTTGCGCCAGCGTCAAAATCTGGTCGTCAAGATGGGCGTAGCGGTCGCCACCCAGCGCAAAACGCGAAGGCAATTCGATAAAGGTATCGGGCAGGATGCTGGGAGAAAGAGACACGCTCACCGACCCAGCCCCCGTCGAAAGGATGGCTTCCAAAACGGGCTTGACCGTATCCTGCATCTCAAGGCTGGAAGCGACGCCCTGACTGACCTGCAACAGGCTGTTGATTTCATTCAATCTCGCCTGTAAACTGGCGCGCATCTGCTCGAAGGCGCGGCGCAGTTGACCGACTTCATCCACGCCGTCCACCTGAAGCGGGTGGTCGAGGCTGCCCTGGGCGATGCGGTTGGCTTCGGCGGCAAGATTTTGTAAAGACCCCGTCACCACGCGCAAGCCGACGCGCAGGGAGACCATCGCGACGACAGCCAGGAAAATAATCATCAGCGAAAGCGGCATGGCGATATTGAGGGCGAGTTGCTGCGCCTTCTGGGCGGGGACGGTCAAAACCACCGCCCACGGACGTCCAATCACCGGCTGGTAATACACCAGTTGGCGCGTGCCGTCGGGAGCGGTGCTGTCGTATAACTGCGGCTTTTCTCCGCGCTGGTCGGCGTAGGCGGTTAGCAGCTGGGTTTTATCGGAGTGATAAATGATGCGCCCATTTTCGTCCAACAGAAAACCGTCGCCGCCGAGGTCGCGCATATTGTTAATGCTTTCGACAAGGGGCAGGGCAAGGGGGTTGGTTTCGAGGGTAGTGCGTCCAATGAGGATTCGGCGCACTTGCCCCTCGCTATCTACAATAGCGACGAGGAAGGAAACGCGGGAGGAGTCGTCTACAGAGGCGGGCGGAATGGAATAAATTTGGGTCAAAACGCCGCTGGCGGCAAGCAAAACGCCGGAGGCTTCATCGGGATATAGATGGAATCTGGCGACGGCGGAATCAGGGTAGCCGGCAATCAGGGCGTGGTCGTCCTTCGCTTCCAAAACGAAAAACTGGTCGAAGTAGGGAACGGCTTGGATGCGCAAACCGATAATGGATTTCAATTCATCGCCGGTGGCGGTCAGCAAACGCGGGTCGGACGCCAGCTGCACGGCAAGGTTTTGTCCCGTTTCAAGAAAGAAGGGGACGCTTTGAGCGGCGGATTCGCTGGCGCTGGAAAGGCGGTCTTGCAGCATATCGCGCGCCGCCTGCCCCGCCACAATCCAGTCGCCAATCAACAGGGTAAGCAGCAAGAGAGAAATAAAAGTCCCTACGCCGAAGAGAAAACGCGACTCGAGGCTTCTCTCGCCGGGAGAGGGGACCAGCGCCTGCTTGCCGCCCCAAGCGGCGGGGAAGGCTGTCGCAATAATTTGAGCCGCGACGCCGCCAATCAGCGCTTCGCCGCCAAAAGCGAGAAGGATAACGCCGGCGTTGCTGATGGCAAAATCGAGGCGGGCAGTGACAGGCGCGGAAGCGTCCACCCCCCATTGGGTAAAGAGAGAACTGAGGACATAGAACAAGACATGGAAGGGAATAAGCAGCAAGGCGCTGAGGAAAGGCTGGCGCAGGAAGGCGTAGGCTTTCGTGCGAAACCGCTGGCGGGTGTTGACGGAAAACCACGCCCCAAGAACCGCAAGTTCGATAACGGAAAACAGGGAATAGGTATCCCACGCGCCGCGAAGCAGCCCGGCAAACGCGCCCAGCGCCGCCGCGCCCACAGGTCCAAGCAGCCCCCCTCCCAAGAGCCAGGGGATGGCGGAAAAAACCATCAAAGCCGAACCCGGCGCATCGGCGGGCAGCCCCGGCAAAGGGCGAGCGGAAAGAGAGGCGAGCCTAACGCCGATAAACAGGCTGGTTAGCGGAGTCAAAACGAAGAAAACGAGAAAAAGCCCCCACATGCGTCCCGTCCACGCGGGCTGATACGTTTTCCAACGAAAGAGCGCGTAAAATAACGCTCCCAGCATGGATAACCATACAACCCAGCCCGCAGGGGTGGGCGTCGCCGGAAAGGCGATGCTCGACAGGAGCGTAAAGAGAAAACTCATCCCCCAAATTATAGCCGCAATTCATGTGAACGGAATTACAAAAGTGTATGGGAAGGTCGTTTTACCGAGGGCGGGAACGTCGTTTATTTACACAACGCGATGACGCGGTCGAACACTTGTTCGGCGGTGAGTTCGTCCGAATTAATGACGACAGCGTCGGGGGCCGGACGCAGCGGGGCGACGGCGCGGGTGGAATCGATTCGGTCACGCTCGACGACTCTTTTCAAAATATCTTCGTAGTCGGCTTTTTCGCCGCGCGCAATCAGTTCGTCGTAGCGGCGCCGGGCGCGCTCCTGAGGGCTGGCGTCCAGGTAGATTTTGAGGTCGGCTTCGGGCAGCACCACGGTGCCAATATCGCGCCCTACCATAACCACCTTGCCGCGCAGTCCAATGCGGCGCTGCTGGGCTGATAACGCTTTACGCACGCCGGCGTAAGCGGAAATTACGGAGACGTTTGCGTCCACTTCGGCGTTCCGCATATCCCAAGTGACGTCTCTTCCGCCCAGCGTCACGTCGCAGGAGCGTCCGTCGGGCTTGGAAGGCGGGCGAATGTCTATCTGCGCTTTCTCCGCAAGCTCGGTGATGGCGGCTTCATCCTGTAAATTCATGTCGCGCTGAAGAGCCATCCAGGCGACTGCGCGGTACATGACGCCCGTGTCGAAGAAAAGATACCCCAACGCGTCGGCAAGGGTTCGCCCAAGGGTGGATTTCCCCGAGGCGGCGGGACCGTCGAGGGCGATGATGGAAGGAGGAGTTTTGTTTGTCATATCGAGTTGATGAATTGCGCTGCAAATACGGTTCAGCGCGGAGAATTAATGAAGAGGTCGTCGCGCACCCAAAGAATAATGGTTTCGCCGCTGGCTGGCATCTGACGCAGGACGGTCCAACGCGCCCAGTCCGCAGGCACAGTAACGTCCCACAAAGGGGTCTGCCGCCAGGCAAAGTCTTGTCCGCGATAGGCGAAAGAAAGGGCGGGGTCGTCTTGAAGCGGCGTTATCACAATTTCGGGAGCGCTGGCGCTATCGAGGGATTGAACGACAGAAACGGGTCTTTCGCGCAGAAGCCACTCAAGAGCGGGGGAATCCAGGCCGGCGATGGTCACAGCCGCAGCATGGTCGTCGCCCAAGCCCCACTCGGAAACGTCGCTGACGGTCGCTTCAAGCAATCGGGCGTGGACGGGCTGGTCGGGCAGCCACCACAATTCGGGAAAATTCGCTCCCCGCAAACCTGCCGCGCCAACCGCGCCGCCAACGCCGAGGGGCGTCAACGCCAGGACGAGTCCCCAAATACAACCCAAACGCGCAACGCGGATAGACCAGCCCGCCGCCGCTAAAACAAGGCTCATGATTAAGAGGAAAAGAGACCCAAATAAAAGCCAGAGGCGCAAAAGGTATTCGCGGGAATTGACGGGCAAAATCGCCAAGCCGGCAAAATCAAGCCAGGCAAAAGTCCAGATAAAGACGGTGAGAAAAACCGCCCCTATCGTGGCGCGGCGTTCTTCAGGGAAAATGTCGAGGCTGCGGATGAGTTCGAGAGCCGCCAGCGCCCAAAGGGGAATCAACGCCCAGGCAAGGTCTTCAATGCGGCGGGAAGGGTTGACAATCGCAAGAAGCAGGGCTGCAAGAAACCAAACGCCAAGCGGGAGGATGCGGCGGCTGCCGTTCTTCCAGCCGCGAAAAACGGCGAGAACGGCAAGCAAAACGCCAAGCGGTTGATAAATCAAGAGAGAAAAGAGAAGCCTGCCGGCGGAGATGGAGGAAGCGCCCAGCCAACTTTGAACAAAAGCGGGAATTGACGCAAGCGCGGCGCTTAATCCGCTGGGGACAAGAAAGAAGAGGGAACCGGCAAGCAGAAAAGCGGCAAGAAAGGGAAGAAGAAAGGGTTGAGGGTTGAAGGTTGAAAGTTGAGGGCGGTTGAAGCGAAGCAGGCGCAGGGCGACCCAGACCATGACGAAAACGAGCAGCCCGCCCCAGATGGAAGGTCCGCTGAGGAGGGCAAAGGCGGCAAAGACGGCGGCAAGGGCGGTTTTGCCGCGAAGGTAAAAACCAAGCGCGGCAAACGGGAAGACGATGGCAAGGATGGGACTGGCAACCTGCCGCGAGAGGGCAACCAGCCCCGGGTCGAGGGCGAGGAAGAACGCAAGGACCACCGCAGCGCGGGGCTTGAGCCAGTCGGCAAAAAAAGAGGGAACAAGGACAAACAGGCTTCCCGCCA
>JAIWOB010000028.1 GCA_020217065.1 Chloroflexota bacterium
GCGCTGCCCATCATTTCCCTTGCCTGAATCGCCGATTGCATGGTGCCGGAGAATTTGGAGGAAATGAAAATCCCCAGCACATCCATTCCCCGCTCGACCAGGGGTTGGAAAATGGAATGCATCTTGCCAACCGCCGCCTGCGAGGTGGAGGGCATGGTTTTTGACGTTTTCAACCTCGTGTAGAATTCCGACGGCTTAATGTCCACGCCGTCTTCAAAGTTTTTCTCGTCCCAAATGACGATGAGAGGGGCGATATTTATCGAATACTTTTCCACCAACTCCACCGGCAAAAATGCGGTGCTGTCGGTTACAAGCGCAATCTTGGACATGGTCTTTTTTACTCCTTTCTTTCCTTTGGCGTATTTGGATGGATGCCGATTATTGTACCTCACTCAAAATTTCGTGTATCAAAAATAAAAAATTGAACGCTCATGGTATAATCCGCCCGGATTTGACGATGATAACGATTTTTTCCCTGGGAGCCTATCTTGGCATTCAACCCTCTTAACTGGCTGCTGGGCCTCTTTTCTCTCGATATTGCCATAGACCTCGGCACTGCGAACACCCTGGTGCATGTTCGCGGTAAGGGTATTGTCATTAATGAGCCTTCCTGGGTCACGGTAGATAAGAAGCAAAGACTGCCCCTGGCAATCGGGCTTGAAGCCAAAGAAATGGTGGGACGCACGCCCAGCAATGTGATGGTTGTGCGTCCCATTCGCGACGGCGTCATTTCCGAGTTTGACGTGACCCAAGTCATGTTGGAGTATTTCATCGGCAAGGTGCATGAGCAAAGCATGGTGCCGCTGCCCCGCCCGCGCGTGATTATCGGCTTGCCCACCGGCGTCACGGAAGTCGAAAAACGCGCGGTTTACGACGCGGTGATGGCCGCCGGGGCGCGCCAAGCGATGCTGATTGAAGAACCGATAGCCGCCGCCTTGGGCGCCGGGTTGCCCATCGGCGAGATTCGCGGTTCCATGGTCGTAGACATCGGCGGCGGGACGACGGAAGTGGCGGTCCTTTCCATGAGCGGCGTGGTCGCTTCGCGTTCTCTGCGCGTCGCCGGCGATGAGATGGACCAGGACATTGTTCAATACCTGCGTAATAAGTACAATCTTCTGATTGGCGAAGGCAACGCCGAACAGGTCAAATGGCAAATCGGCTCCGCCTATCCCTTGCATCCCGAAAAAACGATGGAAGTGCGCGGGCGCAACCTTGTCACAGGCTTGCCGGAAACGGTGGAAATTTCTTCCATTGAAATCCGCGAGGCGCTTTCCCCCTCTGTGCAAGTTATTATTGACACCGTCCGCGACGCGCTCGATGAAATTCCGCCGGAAATTGTGGCGGACCTGATGGATATTGGCATTTGCCTTGCCGGCGGCGGCGCCCTGTTGCAGGGATTGGCGGAGCGGTTGACCGACGAATTGAAACTGCGGGTGTGGGTGGCGGAAGACCCCCTGACCTGCGTCGCCCGCGGCGCGGCGATGATTTTTGACGACTTCGACGTTCTCTCTCGTTTCATGGTCGGCTTGGAGCGCGGCAGCACGCGCCACGCGGCTTGAACGCCCGGCTGTTTTTTCCAGCCTTGCTGCTTCCATGAATTATGAACGCCCGTTCCCTTCAAACTACGATTATTTTCCTTGTCGTTGGCGGCATTCTTGCGCTGGCGTTTGGCGGTTTTTTGGGACCCGTCTCCAGACAGTTTAGTTCCGCCCTGATTGCGTTTCAAACCTGGGTCTCCTCGCAATATCTTGGTCTTCAAGATTTCGCCACCGCTCCGCGCGATATTGTCTCTTTGCGCGCCCGCAACAGCGAATTGGAAGCCCAAGTATCGCAATTGCAGACTCAGGTCATCGAACTTCAACAGCGGGTCAGTCAGACAGAAATTCTCGCGGCGTTGGTGGATTTTTCCCGCGCCAACCCGGAAAGCGCCTACAAGGCTGCCGCCGTCATTGGACGCGACCCAAGCCCCTTTTTACACTACATCATCATCAACCGCGGTTCAAACGATAATATCCGGCGCGGGATGCCCGTCGTCACCAATCAGGGACTCGTGGGGCGCGTGGACGCGGTCATTGCGGACGCCGCCCGCGTGCAACTGATTACCGACCCCGCCTCTGCCGTGAACGTTTATTTGCAAAACGCCGAAGCCGACGCCGTTTTGCTCGGGTCGGTCACTGGCGATATTTCGCTGGATATGATTTCCCAAGACGCCTCGGTGGAAGCCGGCGACCTCATTTTGACTTCGGGCTTGGGCGGCGGTTATCCATCCGACCTGATAGTGGGGCAGGTGGTTACGGTGCGCAGTCTGGAGTTTGAACTTTTCCAACAAGCGACCGTGCAGCCTGCGGTGGACTTTGCCCGTCTGGAGATTGTCCTGGTAATTACCAACTTCCGCCCTGTAGACATTACCCCTCTGGTGCCTTAACTGTCGCCGTCTTTGCGATGCGAAACCTGATAGCCTTCCCCTTGCTTTTCTTGGCGGTGATTTTGCAATCTTCCGTAGTCAGCCAGGTTCAATTGCTTGCCGGTTACGCCGACCTTCCGCTCCTCATTCTTGCCGCCTGGGCGCTTCATAAAAGAGTGGATACCGCCTGGCATTGGGCGGCGCTTGCCTGCGTTCTGGTCGCTTTTGTTTCAGGCATGCCCTGGTTTGCGCCAACGGCGGGCTATCTGGCTGTCGTTTTCTTTGCGCGAGTTTTGCAGCGCCGCGTATGGCAAGCGCCTCTGTTAGCGATGTTCAGCGTGGTCTTCGCCGGCGTTTTTTTTATTCACTTGCTGTCTTTTGTCTCGCTTCAAATTTCAGGCGTTCCTCTATCGTTTTTAGACGTCATGGGCTTGATTACCCTGCCTAGTTTATTGTTGAATATGTTGTTTTCGATTCCGGTCTACGCCTTTATGCGCGACCTTGCGCGCTGGGTATATCCGGCGGAGGAGTATGAATGAGTTCCACATCCACATCCCGTCCCCTTCGTTTCGAGGCGTGGCGGCTGATGGTCCTTTATGCGGTAATTGCGCTGGTATTGGCAGCCTTGCTTTTGAGGCTTATTAACCTTCAACTTTTTCAGGGCGCTTCCTGGAAAATCAGCGCCGTTGATAATTACACCAACGAAGTCAGCGTGCCTGCGCCGCGCGGGATTATCTATGACCGCAACGGTTACATTCTGGCTCGCAACCTCGCCTCTTACAATGTTGTCGTTACGCCCGCCAACTTGCCCGACGACGACTCGGACATTCAGCGCATTTACCGCGAACTTTCCGCGCTGATAGACGTTCCCGTCGGAGGACCTATCACGGACGAAGCCCTTGAAGAAGCCAAACTATATGCGGCTTGCGTGCCGGGTCCGACCATCGGGCAAATGGTCGCCTTGCAAGACACCATAGCCCCCTACAGCCCAGTCAAGGTCAAATGCAACGTCTCAGAGGAAGTGGCGCGCGCCGTTATGGAAAAGGCGGTGGACTGGCCCGGCGTCGGCGTAGAGGTGGAGCCAATCCGAGATTATCCCACCGGTTCCTTAACCGCCGCTTTGGTCGGTTTTCTGGGTCCCATCCCCGCCTCGCTTGAGGAGGAATTGCGGGCGCAGGGTTTCATTCCCAACCGCGACAAGATTGGTTACGCCGGCGTCGAAGCCTCTTTACAAGACGTCTTGGCTGGAAGGAACGGGCTGCGCGTCGTGCAGGTTGATGTGGCGGGACAGGAACTTCGCAACCTGGAGCCGCCCATTCCGCCGACGCCGGGCAACAACGTTTACTTGACCATTGACACCCGCCTGCAAGCGGCTGCGGAGGCTTCGCTGGTGCAGGAAATCAACTTCTGGAACACCTACTTCGACTCCATTCGCATCTCCAGCGGCGTGGTCATCGCGATGAACCCCAAAACCGGCGAAATTCTCGCTATGGTTTCCTACCCCTCTTATGAGAACAATCGCTTTGCGCGTTTCATTCCCGCCTACTATTACGAGCAGTTGAGTCAGGACCCGCGTCATCCATTGTTGAATAACGCCATCTCGGCGGAGTTTCCGCCGGGTTCCGTCTTCAAACTCTCCACGGCTACGGGCGCTTTTAATGAAGGCGTGGTTACTTTGGATAAGATTATAGACGCCCCCGGGAAATTGGAGTTATGCGAAAAATTCAATCCCAACGACGTTTGCACGGAATTCAATACGCGCCCCTTCGTGGACCATATTTACGAAAAAAAGCCCGAAGGCTTCGGGCAGATTGACTTCCTGCGCTGCATCGCCTATTCCAGCAACGTTTGTTTCTATAAATTGGGCGGCGGATATCTGGACGAAATTCCGCAAGGGTTGGGCATCGAACGCTTGGGCGAATACGCCCGCGCCCTCGGGTACGACCGCCGTTCGGGCATTGAACTGTTGGGCGAAGCGGACGGTTTGATTCCCTCTCCGCAATGGAAGCGCATCAATACCGGCGAAAACTGGTCCACCGGCGACACCTACATCGCCAGCGTCGGGCAGGGATATGTGCTTGCCACTCCCTTGCAAATTTTGATGTCTGGCGCGACGATTGCCAACAAGGGCAAACTCATGCAGCCCACCATCGTCCGCGATATTACCGATGGGGACGGCAAATCGGTGGAATACTGGTTCAACCCCGAGACGCTTAACGTCACGCCGTTTCAAACGCCGGGCAGTTACCGCATTTCTCCCTTTACCCCCAATATGAAATGGGACGTGACCGTGACGCCCATGATTAAGGGATATTCTTGCGACGCCGGTTATTGCAGCCTGACCGACGACTTAAAGGTCGTCAAACCGGAAGCCATCGAAGCGGTGCGGGTCGGGACGCGCATGGCGGTCACCGAGAACCCCTTTGGCACGCTCTACCGCGAATTTAATAAATTCCCGATTGCCGTGGCAGGCAAGACGGGAACCGCCGAATACTGCGACGATGTGGCGCGCGCCGCAAACCAATGCGACTTTGGAAAGTGGCCCACGCATTCATGGACCTTGGCGTACGCGCCTTACGAAGACCCTGAAATCATTGTGGTCGCTTTCGCTTATCACGGCGGCGAGGGCGCGAGCGTGGCGGCGCCGATAGTGGCGCGGGTGATTCAAGCCTATTTTGAGTTCAAAGCCATTGACATTGCTCTCCAAAATCCGGCGGCGGGCGAATAAACCTTGCGAAAACCGGGCAATTGCCCTGTTTTCCTTAAGCCCTCAGGTATAATCCAAATCAATGGCGAGCATGAATTCCCTCGTTCAAATCAAGGGCGTGCGCGATGGTCTCCTTGCCGCTTTCGACGATGCCCCGTGGGAGGAACAGCGCTCCGCCCTGCTGTCGCAAATTGACGAACGCCCGGCTTTTTTTCAGGGCGCCCGTCTCGCTGTGGATGTCGGCTCTCAGGCGTTGAAAGTCAATGAGTTGGTGGCGTTGCGCGACAACCTCTCTGAAAGAAATGTGGCGTTATGGGCGGTGTTGAGCGAATCCCCCTTGACCGAACAGACCGCCCAACTGCTTGGGCTGGCGACCCGTCTCTCCAAGCCCCAGCCTGAAGAGCAAAAACGAGGGGACGCCGCCGCCGAAGATACCGCTCTCTTCATCACCAAAACGCTGCGTTCCGGCAAACGAATCGAATATCCTGGCAACGTGGTGGTGTTGGGAGACGTGAACGCCGGCGCGGAAATTGTCGCCGGCGGGCATGTTGTCGTTTGGGGACGGGTCCGCGGCATGATTCACGCCGGCGCAAACGGCGACTCCTCCGCCGTAATTTGCGCCCTTGACCTTTCCGCCACGCAACTTCGCATCGCGGACAAAGTCTCCGCCATGCTCAAACCGCAAAAACATCCCAAGCCCGAAGTTGCCAGCATTAATGGCGAAGGCTTCCTGCAATCTGAACTCTGGCATCCAGGCGAACTCTATTTACAGGACATGTCATGACCGCTCAAATAATTACCGTCACTTCCGGAAAAGGCGGCGTAGGCAAGACCACCGCCGTCGCCAACCTCGCCACCGCGCTCGCGGCGGACGGCAGGAAGGTTGTTTGCATTGACGGGGATATCGGCTTGCGAAACCTGGATGTCGTCATGGGGCTGGAAAATCGAATTGTGTACGATATTGTGGACGTGATTGAAGGGCGCTGCAAACTCCGCCAGGCGATGATTCGCGACAAGCATTACCCCGAGCTGTATCTCATCCCCGCCGCGCAAACCCGCGATAAAAACGCCGTTTCGGCTTCCGACATGAAACGTATTTGCAATGAAATCAAACCCGACGCCGATTTTATTCTGATTGATTCTCCCGCCGGTATTGAACGCGGCTTCCGAAACGCCATCGCCCCCGCCGACCGTGTGCTGGTCATTACCAACCCTGAGGTGAGCGCTGTGCGCGACGCCGACCGCGTGGTGGGAATCCTGGAAGCGGAGGAAAAGGGCAACCCGTCGCTGATTCTCAACCGCCTGAATCCAGCCCTCGTCCGCAACAACGATATGCTTTCGGCGGAAGACGTGCTGGACCTGCTGGGCATTCACCTCATCGGTATTGTGCCGGAGGACGAAGCGGTTATCATTGGCTCGAATCGCGGCGCGCCCGTCGTCACCGACGCGAGAAGCCGCGCCGGACAAGCCTTCCGCAACATCGCAAAACGCCTGCAAGGGGAAGAAGTCCCCTTCATGGACCTCTATTCGCAAGGCGGTTTTTGGGGCGCGCTCCAAAAGTGGACCAGGAGGAAGTGATGGGCTTTTTTTCACGACATCGAAGCGCCGAAAACGCAAAAGAACGCCTGCAACTGGTCCTGATTCACGACCGCACCGACCTTTCGCCCGGTCAACTGGAAGCCTTGAAGGATGATTTATTGAAAGCCATCTCAGGCTATATTGATATTGACCCGCAGGCGGTGCAAATCCGCCTGGAACGCGACGGCAGGTCGCAGCGTTTGGTGGCGGATATTCCCCTGCGCAGCGTTTCGCGCCGCCGAGCGGGCTGATTTTCTTGTGTTGGAAACACGGAGAAACCTGCGCGGTTTACGTCCGCGTTTTTTGTTATGACTCGCGAACTTTCCTGGCGCAATTTCGATTTTATTCTTCTGGGGGCGGTTATCCTCGCCTCCGCCTTTGGCGCGGTGATGATTCGCTCGGCTGTGGCTGGCAACGAAGTTTTGCTGCCGCTTGTCACGCGCCAGATTTATTTTGCAATCCTGGGCGTGACGGTCATTTTCGTCGTCGCTTCCATAGATTACCGCTATTGGCTCGCGCTGCACCGTCCGATGTATTTGGCGATAATGATTTTTTTGGTGACTCTGACCGGCTTTGGGCAGTCGGCGTTTGGCGCTCAGCGCTGGTTTACGGTGGGCGTGCTTTTTCTTCAGCCTACGGAGTTTGCCAAGATTGTCGCCATCATTGTCCTGGCGCGCTATTTCGACGCCGCTCAAGACCAGCCCCGCGACTTGCGCTGGGTCTTGGGGGCGGTCTTCTGGGCGGCTGGCATTATCGTCATGATTTTGCTCCAGCCCAACTTGAGCAACGTCCTGGCGCTTTCCGTCATCCTCGCCGTTATGTTGTGGATTAACGGCATCCCTGTAAAATTTGTGGCTTTCGCCGGGACGGCTAGCGTTTTGCTCGTTTTCACCCTGATTGCGCTTTCGGTCGCTGGCGTGCGTATTCCCTTCCTGCAAGGATACCAGCAGGAACGCATCGTCAATTTTGTCGTCCCCGACCCTAACGACACCTACGGCAACCGGTATAACGTGCAGCAGGCTCTGATTGCCATCGGGTCGGGCGGACTCTTCGGACAGGGGTACGGACAGGGGTCTCAAACCCAACTGCGCTTTTTGAAAGTCCGCCACACCGATTTTATTTTCGCCGCCAGTTCCGAAGAGTTCGGCGCTGTGGGCGGCATCCTTATCATCCTGACCCTTGCCGTGATTATTTGGCGTTGTATTCGCGCCGCTCAAAAGGCGCGCGATGTGGCTGGGGCGATGATTAGTTTTGGAATGGCGACCCTGATTTTCTTTCAAGCGGCGGTCAACATCGGCATGAACTTGAATCTTCTGCCTGTTTCGGGGCTTCCCCTGCCTTTTGTCAGTTATGGCGGCAGCGGTCTGACCGCCCTCATGCTTGGCGTTGGACTTGTCGAAAGCGTAGCCATGCGTCATAAACAACTGGAATTCTAAGGAGAATTAACTTTGTCTATCAAACCTGCCCGAACCCGCGTCGCGCCTTCTCCTACGGGACATATGCACCTTGCCACCGCGCGCGTGGCGCTCTACGATTACCTGCTGGCGAAAAAAACCGGCGGACAATTTGTTTTACGCATCGAAGACACCGACCTGACCCGCACCGTGCCGGGAGCCGAACAGGAAATCATGGACGGCTTACGCTGGCTGGGGCTGCATTACGACGAAGGTCCCGATGTCGGCGGGGCGTATGGTCCCTACCGTCAAACTGACCGCCGCGAAATTTATCAGGCGCACGCCAAAATTCTCGTAGACAGCGGTCACGCCTACCCTTGCTTTTGTTCGCCAGACCGCCTCGAAAAATTGCGCCAAGAGCAGATGAAGCGAAAAGAAAACCCGCGCTACGACGGTCTCTGCCGCAGCCTCGACCCCGACGACGCCGCCCGCCGCGTCGCCAGCGGCGAAAAATACGTCATCCGTTTCAAAATGCCGCAGGAAGGCGCGACCACCGCTCACGACCTTTTGCGCGGAGACATTGTCACCGAGAACAAGCAACTGAATGATTATGTCCTGCTGAAAAGCGACGGTCTGCCGACGTATCATCTTGCCGCCATGGTGGACGACCACGAAATGGGAATCACCCATGTCTTGCGCGGCTCTGAGTGGCTTGGAACTTTTCCCCTGCACGTCAATGTCGTCCGCGCTTTTGGCTGGGAGGAGCCGCTCTGGATTCATCTTTCCGTTTTCCTCAAACCCAGCGGCAAGGGAAAACTTAGCAAACGCGACACCAGCCTCGCCATGAAAGACGGCTATTCGGTTTTCATCAAGGATATGAGCGAATTGGGCTTCACTCCGGAAGGCGTGTTGAACTGGATTGCGCTCATGGGCTGGGGCGTCGCCGAAGACGATGTGATGACCCTCGACCAGATGATAGACCGTTTTTCCGTTGACGGATTGACCGCCTCTCCCGCCGCCATCAACTTCCAAAAATTAGACCATTTCAACGCAACGCACATCCGCCTTTTCACAACCGAAGATTTGGCGGCGCGCCTTAAACCTTATTTCGCCCGCGAGGGGCTGAACGTCAACGACGAAACCCTGCTCAAAATTGTCCCCCTCATCCGCGAGCGGCTGGTGACGCTGGACGATTGCGTCTCGTTTGGCGGTTTCTTCTTCAAAGAAGACGTGACCCCCGTTCCCGAAGACCTGGTCGCCAAAGGCTTGGACGCCAAACAATCGGCGCAGGTTGCCCGCAGCGCTTATGAAATTTTGGCGGCTCAGCCGGACTTCCGTCACGAAAAATGCGAACCGCCGCTGCGGGCTTATGTGGAAGAAAGCGGTTTGACCGCAAACCAGGTATTCGGTATTTTGCGCGTCGCTGTCACGGGTCAAAAGGTTAGTCCGCCGTTGTTTGAAAGCATGGAAATCATCGGCAGGGAAACCTGTCTGCGGAGAATTCAGAATGCGATTGAGATTTTGCAAAGAATGTGACGGTTGGCTTAACTGGATTTTCCCGCATTTTGTCCCGAAGGCTTTGCCCCGGCGCTTTTGGAAGCGCGGTAAGCCTTCGGGAAGTTGGCTCCAAGCGCCGTCATTTCTCTCTATCGGTACTCCACCGCGCAGGCGGCGATGGTTAACCCGGCGATGGAGACCTCGACTTCGCGTAATTTGAAATCCGTTCCATCGGGGACGGACTTCAGCGCCTCCTTCGTAACCAGAATTTCCCCCGCCGAGGCGATATCCTCGCCTAGTTTGCAGGCGCGGTTTACGGCGTCGCCGAAACAATCGCGCTCCAGCAGGAGAATTTTCCCCTGGTCTATTCCGCAGGAAACATGCACATCGAACTCGTCGGCGGTGAGCAAATTGGAAGAG
>JAIWOB010000029.1 GCA_020217065.1 Chloroflexota bacterium
CTCGGCTGACCCGCCGGCGGATTGTCCCTGACTTAAAACGGCGACTTTGCTCAACAGCGTGCGGAATTCCATTTCTTTGAAGAACGCCTCCAGCGCGCTTCCATCGAAGGGCTGGACTTTGGCGCGTTCGAAATCGAAATCTATCTTCAAGTCGGTGCGGATGCGCGCCAAATCGTAACTGAGATAGGCGGCTTCCTTGCCGGCTTCAAGTTTTCCCTGCCAGCGTTTTTCAACCTGGTCGAGGTTTTGATAAATGCCGTCCAGCGTGCCGAACTTTTCAAGCAGCGCGATGGCGGTTTTTTCTCCCACGCCCTTTACGCCGGGAATGTTATCGGAGGCGTCGCCGACGATGGCTTTGTAATCCACCACCTGATTTGGGCGCACGCCGAGTTTGCGAATCACGTCTTCGTCGGTGATGTAAGTTTGGTCGTCGCCGGCGAGATAGACCGCCGTGCGCTCGTTAACCAATTGCAGCAGGTCTCTATCGCCGGTGATGATTTTGACTCCCAAGCCTTTTTCGGCGGCAAGGCGCGCCGCCGTGCCGAGAACGTCGTCCGCTTCGTAACCTTCCATTTCGAGGCGCGGGATATTGAACAAATCCACCATTTTGCGGATGCGCTCAATTTGCGGACGCAAGTCGTCGGGCATTTTCTCGCGCGTGCCTTTATATTCGGGGAAGATGTCGTCGCGGAAGGTCTTGCCCACATCGAAGGCGACGGCAAGATATTCAGGGGTCTCCTTTTCGAGGATGCGGACCAATTCTCTGGCGAAGCCGTAGATTCCGGCGGTGGGCTCGCCAGTGGAAGTCTGCCAGCGTTGATTGCCCGACCCGGCGGTCAGGGCGAAATACATGCGGTAGGCAAGCGCGTGTCCATCAATGAGATAAAGTGTGGGGGGCATGGTTTTTATTGGGTGGGTTTGGGTTAAAAAATAAAGCGCAGAGTTGATTATACTCTGCGCGCTCCATTTTACCTGGTTTTAGTTTTACGCCTTTAAGCCCTGTCTTTCAGAAGCGGGAGCCGACATTTGCTGTCCTTGGCGCTGGCGGGTCTGACGAATGTAATCGCGCACCAGCTGCTGCGGGTGGGGCTGCGTGCCGCCCATGATGAGATAGCCGGGCGCCCAAAAATCGCCGGAGGGGTTTTCTTTTTTCAAACGCGGAAACTCGCTGAAAATCTTTTCCGAAGTCTGTTGGCGCATGATGCGCATGAGATACCCCGGCGACGTGTTGGGCTGGACGTTGACGACCCATTGTAAGTATTCGGGGCGCACGGCAAGATATTCCAGCCGCCAGCCGAAGGCGATGCAGATGTTTGGCAGCCATTCCCCGACTCGTTCGGCAAGGTCGCCTGTCAGATAATGAGTGGAAAAGCGCGGAACCAGCAGGCAGGCATAGGTCAAGTGATACATGCCCGCCGTGGTTGGCTCCACCGTCAATTTGCGTTCGGCTTCAGTGGTGGGGCTGACGCGGGTTTCCGCAGATTCGGCGGGTTGAAGTTTCGCGCGCGAAGGCGCTGTCACGTCGAGGTTTTCGAAAGCGGGAGAGGGCTGCGTCTCGGCGGGTTTGGGAGGGTTGACGACAATGGAGGTTTTGGGGATGGCTGGAGAAGGCTCACGCTTGAAGACGGAAACTTCCGATAAGGTGGAAATGCGGGTTTGGTTCGGGTCGAAGGGTTCTTTTTTGGAGGGCAGCCTGAACTCATGCGTAGTGGCGGGCTCTGGGTTGGGAGCCGGGATGTCGGTCAGGATGTCCTTGATTTGGGGGACTTCGTCGCTTTCCGCCGGGGTTTCCGTCTCCGGGGTTTGGTAATCCAAGTCGGCGATTAAACGGCTTGCCTGGCTGCGAATGGTGCTAAACGGGGTTTCGGAATCGAAGACAAGAGCCAGCATGGTGTCGGCGGCGAGGCGGGTGGCGTACAGCATGTGTTCGGCTTTGGTGCTTTCGAGGCGGATGAAGCGCAGCAAGTCTGAGCCTTTTTGTCCGTCCCAGTTGCGGGTGACGGTTTGCGCCACTTCTTTGGCGGCGTTTTGGGAGAGGCTGCCGGCGTACGCCCAAAGCGCGTTCTTGCGGGTAATCAAAGCCGCTTGTGAAGAAGATTCCAAGGTGATTCGGGTGAGATGCTGGGCGGCTTTGTTTTGGTCGCTGAGCCAGGGCAGTGGGGCGGTTTCGGCGCCGCTCTGTGGACGAGGCGCATTCTCCGGTTGGCTGATGGCGTTCATGAAATTTGACATTTCAAACGGTTTGCGAACAAGAATCCAAGGACGCAGCGCTTCGAAAGCCGGCGGGGAGACTCCTTCGTTGCAGAGGATAATCAGATTGACGGTCGGACGAATCGTACGCAGCGCGGAACCAATCTCCAACGTCCAGTCTTTGTCCCCGGCGTAATCGAGCATGGCAAGCGGAATTCCAAGTTCATCCGCCCGCACAATCGCGGAGGATTTATTGGTGGCGACATGAATGCGATAAATTCCCGTCGCTTCCAAGGTTTGACGGATACTATCGCCAAGTTCTGAAGATTGGGTGATGACAAGGATATCCGCTGGCATTGAATAAAGTTTATCACTAGTAAACGCCCTCATCAAGTCCGAATTTGGCCGGGGAGCCTGCCGGCAGGCATAGGGATTGATAGGGAGAATCGCGTGGGCATTTGCTCTTTACCAGTTGGGAGCCTCGCGCTTTTTATACTCCCTCCAGCAGGGGAGAGTCGAGAGAGTTTTATGCCATTTCTCACTTGACCGTCATCCCGTCCCGTCCTACAATTCAATCGTCTAACAGCCTGATAGTCTGATAGTCGTATCGTCTGAGGATTGCTTGGGGGCGGGCTTTGGGAATAAACGACCGCCAAACCATTAGACTATTAGACTATGAGACTATATTGACTATTTGACCATGCGACTAGGAGACCCACAATGTCCGACCATTTATTTCGCGGCACACTCGAACAACTCGACCCCGACGTGTACGAACTGACCCAGCTTGAAGCGGAGCGTCAGGCGCGTAAATTGATTTTGATTCCGTCCGAAAGCCAGGCTCCGCTTGCGGTGCGCGACGCGATGGGTTCGGCTTTCCAGAACATCTACGCCGAAGGCTACCCCAATGAGACGACCCGCTTCCAGACCCAGGAGGAAATTCTGGATTACGCCTGCCAGTTGACCCACTACCGCCGCTACGCCGACCCGCGCTACTACAAAGGCGTGGAATACGCCGACCTGATTGAATCGCTGGCGATTCGCCGCTGCGCCGAAGCCTTCGCCGCCAACGGCGTCGCCGCGGACCAGATTCATGTCAACGTGCAGGCGCTTTCGGGCGCGCCCGCCAACAACGCCGTATACCATGCCCTTGTCAAGCCCGGCGACACGGTGATGGGCATGAACCTCTTCTACGGCGGACATCTCTCGCACGGCTCTCCGGTCAATCGCTCGGGCAAGTACTTCAACATCGTCCCCTACACCATTGACCCCGTAACCCAGCAGATTGACTACGACGCCGTAATGGCGCTGGCGAAGGAACATAAGCCGAAGATGATTATCGCCGGCTATTCCTCCTACCCGTGGATTCCCGACTGGAAGAAGTACCGCGAGATTGCCGACGCGGCGGGCGCTTACCTGCTGGCGGACATCGCCCACATCGGCGGCTTGGTGGCGGCGGGAGTCGTCCCCTCGCCCATCGGTTACGCCGACGTTATCACCTCGACCACGCACAAGACCCTGCACGGTCCGCGCGGCGCCATCATCATGACCACCGACAAGGAACTGGCGAAGTTGATTGACAAGGCGGTCTTTCCCGGCGAACAGGGCGGACCTCATGTCCATATCTTTGCCGCGCTGGCGTTGACCTTCAAACTGGCGCGCACGCCTGAGTTCAAGGTCTTGCAGGAGCAGACCATCAAGAACGCCGTCGCCATGGCGGACCAACTCAAGAAACGCGGTCTCACCGTCCCCTACGGCGGGACGAATTCCCACCTCCTTAACATTGACTGCCGCACCATCAAGTCTCCCGACGGCACGACCCTCTCCGGCGACCGCGCCGTGCGCATCCTCGATTTGGTGGGCATCGTCGCCAACCGCAACACCATTCCCGGCGATACCGTCGCCAACGACCCGTCGGGCGTCCGCCTCGGCACGCCGTGGATTACCCAGCGCGGCTTCGACGAAGCCAAGTCCCGCCAACTGGCGGACATCATCGCCGACGTGCTGCTTGCTTCCGCGCCGCATCGCATCGAGACTCCCAACCCCAAACGCATCAAGCGCCGCGCCAAGATTGACTTCAATATCTTCGAGGAAGCCCGCTTGAAGGTCCGCGCTATGGCTGAATCTGCCGGCGTGGATTTCAAACCCACGACCCACGGCTATCCCCACTTCTTCTACGTGGACGACAAATCGAGCGGCGTCTTCGACATCGAAGGCTTCCGCGTGCGCCAATTCTTGAACTACACCCTCACCAGCGACGTCTCCGCGCTCAAACCCGGCGACACGCAGGCAACCAGAATTATCACTCCGCGCGGCGCAGTGGATGGCGCGCTGACCTGCGTGGACTTGACTCACTTCCGTTTAAGCGTCCCAGCCGAACAAGGCGGACTCGTGGGAACCTGGCTGCGCGACCACTCCGACGGTTACACCTCCGTCAGGCTGGATGGGCAACCCGATTATTCGCCGGTCCACATCCCAGGTCTGGTCATCGTCGCCGACTCGAAGGAGAAGCCCGTCAAAGCCAAGGGCGAACCCGTCTGTGAGACCAAGCCCTATTACATCGGCGTCAACGGCGGAGACGGCAAGGCGTTGCCGGATTTCCAATGGGAAGAGAAGGAATCGCCCTTGCGCCGCACGGCTCTTTATGAAGTCCACAAGCAAATGGGCGCGAAGATTATCCCGTTCGCGGGTTGGGAAATGCCTGTTTGGTACTCGTCCGTTTTGGAGGAGCACCTCGCCACCCGTCAGGCGGCGGGACTCTTCGACGTTTCGCACATGGGCGTGTATCACATCGAAGGCGCGGACGCTGCCGCCTTCCTCGACAGCGTGGTCGCCAACGACGCCGGCAAACTGCGCCCCGGCAACTCGCTCTACACCCACTTCCTGACCCCCGACGCGAAGGTCATTGACGACACGCTCATCTATCGCCGCGCCGACGACAAATACCTGATGGTGGTCAACGCCTCGAACGACGACAAGGACCGCGCGTGGCTCGAAGCCGTCCGCGACGGCAAGGTGAAGGTGGACAACGCCCGCCCCTGGGCGCGGACCTTTGGTTACAATGCCGTCATCCGCAATTTGCGCGACCCGAAGGAAGGCAAGGACATGCGGATTGATATTGCCTTGCAGGGACCGCGCAGTACTGAAATTTTGCTCGCCCTCGGCGCGGACGACCTAAACCGCCGCAACATCCGCGCCTTGAAGCGCACCCAACTCTGCGACGCCAAAGTTGGGACGAAGGAAAACGGCGTCAGCGAACCCTTCGACCTGATTGTCTCGCGCACCGGTTACACCGGCGAGAAGGTGGCGTATGAGTTGTTCGTCCATCCCGAACGCGCCGTGGAATTCTGGCAGGCGCTGCTGCGGGTTGGAGAGAAATTCGGGCTGAAGGCTGTGGGCTTGGGCGCGCGCGACTCGCTGCGCACCGAGGCGGGCCTCCCGCTTTACGGTCACGAAATGGGCGACGGGTCGGGCAAGTTTGGGCAGCCCGATTTGGGCGTCGGCGAGAGCGGCTTCATCGGCTACGTCAAGTTCTACAAGCCGTGGTTCATCGGACGCGACGCGCTCATCGCCAGCGAAGAGAAGCGCAAGGGCGTGGTGGCGCGCTTCCGCTTTGCGGAGAAGGGCGTGCGCATGGCGCATAACGGCGACCCCGTTCTGGACAAACGCGGCAAAGTCGTTGGCTGGGTGACGTCCTGCGCCGTGGACGCCGAAGGCTATCTGACCGGTCAGGCGTATGTCGAGTTGAAGTCCGCTGAAGTTGGCGCGCAAATTTTCATCTACCAGTCTGCGCCCAAGGACGCCAGCAAGGCTCCCGCCGAGTTGAAGAGCGGCGACAAGGTGAACCTGCCCACCCCGGCGGTCGTCGTCAGTCGTTTCCCAATGTAATCTCATGCAGGGCGGGACCATCCCGCCCTTATACGTTTGAACCACGGAGGCACAGAGGCGCGGAGAATTTTTAATCTCTGTGTCTCCGTGTCTCAGCGGTTAAGGTATTGGATTTTCGGAGGCATTTGCCCATGAAGGTCGTTTGGCTGGGATGGGAAGAAATTTACACCACCCGCCGCGCGCAGGAGGCGGCGAAAGCGCAAGGATTGGAGCTGGACGCCTGCAACATCCATGATGTCGGCTTCAACGTGGAGGGCGGAAAAGCCAACGCCTTTGCGTTTGGCAGGGACTTGCTCGAATGTTATGACGGGCTGGTGGTCCGCACCTTTTATCCGTACATCTCCGAATCCCTGACCCTTGCCCGCCTCTTTCACGACGCGGGCAAGGTTGTTATTGACGAGAGTCTGACCGACGAGGGCTACGCCGTCAGCAAGATGCACGACCACCTTGTGCTGGCGGAACGCGGCATTCCCACGCCGCGCACCTGGCAGGTTTTCAACCCGCGCCAGGTGGAAGAACTCGCCGAGCGGTTGACCTATCCCTGCCTGCTGAAGGGCGTCCACGGCGCGCGCGGCGAACATGTTTACGTCGTCCACAACGGAGAGCAGTTGCAGCGCCGCCTGTGGCATTATCCCTACGGCGAGTTGATGTTGCAGGAGTACCTCCCCGCCGCCGAGGATTACCGCGTGATGGTAATCGGCTACCGCGCCTTGCCGGTGATGGTCAGCCGCAAACCGCCCAAAGGAGACTTCCGCACCAACTATGCCATCGGCGGACGTTTCACCCGTCACGACCTGACCGAATTCCCCGCCTTCCAACCCCTCGCGGAAAGCGCCGCCCGCGCCTTGCGCCGCGAATTCACCGCTGTAGACATCCGCCTCAAAGGCGACCAGCCGATGGTATTGGAAGTCAACCGCCAGCCCGATTTCGAAGGCTTCGAGCGCGCCACGAAGTTCGACGTGGCGGCGGAGGCGGTGAGGTATATTTGTCAGAGAGTGGGAAAGAATCAAAGAGCCAGGAAGCGTTGACAGCGGGACCTTCTGATAAAATCCCGCATATTTCACTCGGAGAAAAAATGAAACCCCGCTCTTTCAACCTTGCCCTTGCGTTCGCTATTCTTGTCGGCACCCAGCTCTCTTGTAACGCCCTGTTCGAAGAGCCGCTCGGAGAAGAACCGTCGAATTTGTCTCAACCTGCGTCCCCGTCCGATTCCTCCGCAGCGCCCAACCCTGCGGCGCAGGGCGAGCCAGGTTCCTGGTTGGTGATGCTCTACCAAAACGCGGACGATGAAATCCTCGAAGAAGACATCTTTATTGACCTCAACGAAGCCGAAATCGTCGGCTCGACCGACGTCGTGACCGTCGTCTCACAGATGGACCGTTACGACGGCGCATACGACGGCGACGGCGACTGGATTTCCGCGAAACGCTACCTGATTACGCAAGACGGCGACCTTGAAACCATCGCCTCGCAAGAAATTGAAGACCTCGGCGAAATGGACAGCGGCGATAGCGCCACCCTGGTCGAATTTGCCGTTTGGGCAATCGCCAACTATCCCGCCGACAATTATGTTTTGATTCTTTCCGACCACGGCGCAGGCTGGACCGGCGGCTGGAACGACGACGACCCTTACGAAGGCAGTTCCTTTTCCCTGCAAAACATTGACGACGCCCTCGGCGAAATCATCGCCAGGAGCGGCATTGACGCCTTCGAACTTGTCGGCTTCGACGCCTGCCTGATGGGGCAGGTTGAAGTCATGAGCGCCATTGCGCCGCACGCCCGCTACGCCGTCGGCTCGGAAGAGGTGGAGCCTTCGCTGGGCTGGGCGTACGCCGATTTTCTGTCCGCGCTGAACGAAAATCCCGCCATGAATGGCGGCGACCTGGCGAAAATCATCGTGGAAGGTTATTTGAGGCGGGACTTCCGCGTTACCGACGACGAAGCCCGCTTTCTTTTCGCCGGCGGCAATTACACCTCCGAAAGCGTCGCCGCAGACCTGATGGAAGACAGCACCCTCGCCGCCATTGACTTGAGCCAGATTCAAAACCTGAACGCCGCTCTCAACGAACTTTCCGCCGCCCTGACGGAAGCGGACCAAAGCGCAGTCGCCAAAGCCCGCGTTTATTCTCAATCCTACGAGAGCGTTTTTGGCGACGACGCGCCGCCCTCCTTTATTGACCTCGGTCATTTCACCGAATTGCTCCTTTCCGAAGTGAACGACCCCGGCGTTCAGAAAGCCGCCCGCGCCGTTCAAGCCGCCCTTTCTCAAACCGTCCTTGCCGAAATGCACGGCGGCGGCAGACCCGGCTCCAGCGGATTGAGCCTTTATTTCCCCAACTCCGAGCTGTACGAAGGCACGTTTGGCGACGACCCCGCTTATGGCGTCCAATACGCCTCATTCGCCGGACGTTTTGCCGCCGCCTCGCTCTGGGATAACTTCCTCACCTATCATTACACCGGCGAACCCTTTGACCCAGCCTCCGCCGATTTGAGCGCGGTCACGCCCGCCAAATCCGCCGAGCGCGACTTTGCCCAAGCGGCGGAAGAATCCGCCCCGCAGCAAACCGCCCAAATCGCCGCGCCCGGCGGCGGGGAAATTTCCATCGCCCCGCTTCAAGTCTCCGCCGTTGAGATAGGACCCAACGACAGCGTGACCGTTTCGGTTGAAGTCAGCGGCTCGAACATCGGCTATATTTACTACTACGTCAGTTGGTATGATGAAACCTCCGCTTCCTATCTCACCGCCGATATGGGGTTCATCGCCGCTGAAAACGTCAAACAAATTGACGGCGTCTACTATCCCGACTGGGGGGACGACTCTACCCTCGCTTTCGACTTTGACTGGGAGCCGACCCTCTACTTTATGAGCGACGGCAATCCAGCCAACGACCAGTTTGCCTTTTTCGAGCCGTCAGTCTATGGCGTGAGCGACCTCGACGACGTTTACAGCGTGCGCGGAATTTTCCAGTACGCCGGCAGCTCCAGGCAGATAGACGCCGTAATGCAGTTCGGCGGCGACGGCAAAATGAAAAACCTCTATGGGTTCACCGGTCAGGGCGGCGCCGGCGCTCCGCGTGAAATCGTTCCGCGCCCAGGCGACACTTTTACCATCATCGAACAATGGCTGGACTTCGACCAGAATCCCGACGGCGAATTCGTGGACTATCTCGGCGGCGTAATGACCTTCGGCGACCAGCCTTTCGAGATGGTTCCTTACTACGCCTATTCCGGCGATTACATTCTCGGCGTCATCGCCACCGACCTTAACGGCGGCAGCGTCGAAGAATTCATCGAAGTGACTGTGACCGAGTAAAACTGCCCTCCCGAAAGAGCATCGGGACAATGTGAGCGAAGTCGAAGGGCTGCATTCGATTTCGCTTAGCGCGAAAATAGGATACCCTCATGACCCTCCTCAAAACCTTCGAACACAAGGGCAGAGCGCTTAAACTTAGCGCCTACGATGCGCCCGCCAAGCCCGCAAAAAAACAGCCTGTCCGCCGCGCGCCCGGCGCAGGCGGCTTTGAAGTTACTCAACTCGCTTTCAATGACAATACGCTTACCGCGCAAATCAGCGGCGTCGGCGTCGCCTACCTTTTTGCGGAGATTTTGATGAAAGACGGAGAGACGTGCTACGGACCCGTCCTGCGGGAATATATCCTTGCAGATTCGGACAAGGAAACCGGCGGGATTCTGCGCCCGGACTGGGGCAACCCCATCCGTCTTTCGATTCCCCTCCGCCCCAGCCTGACCCTGCTCACGGACGGCGTGGACTCCGCCTTTGCCTTCTGCCTTCCCACAGGTTACCGCGTTTCAGGCTGCCGCCTTGACGGACAGTTCACCGCCGCCGAGAGTCAATCGCGCGCCCGCCTTGTCTTCGACGGCGACGGAAACATCAAGGAAATCCTCGCCTTCAAGCAAGAGC